>CAYWHQ010000556.1:0-2056 GCA_964457665.1 uncultured Prolixibacteraceae bacterium
TCCGGACATTAATGTAAATGTATACCTAATCAGAAAGGTTCAGTTTGGTCTGAATGACCTTCATCTCTTCTTTTAGTTTTTTAACGCTTTCCACCAGGTGGTAATGCTCGATCCGGGGGTTTTCGGGGAGTTCGGGGCTGATAAAATGCACAAACTGCCAGATTTCCCGGATCTCATCCACATGAACTTCATAGGAGTCGTAAAGTGGATTCAGGGAATGCAGGATCAGTCGTCCTTCCTGACGAAGGCGGTTTTCAATGACCTTGAAGATGATTCCTTCCTGCCGTGTAAGGATGATGCAGGCATCCCGGTCGCGGAGGGTGTACCAGTCCTGGACAAACATTCCCGTGACCCAGGCTCCGTGAGGTATCGGGAGCATTGAGTCCCCGGAGATCTGGAATGTTCTGTATTTTTTTTGCCGGGAGAGGAAAGGGATCCTGAAGGTGGGCAGGATACTGATATATTCGGGGTCGGCAAAACCGGCGGAGTAGCCGGCTTTGGCTTTTTCCGGAACAAGTTCAATGTTTTCCTCGTTATCGGTTCCGACCGTGGTGGTAAGGATGCGCAGCGCGGACCCTTTGATGAAGACGTCGAATCCTCTTTCCAGCTGCCGGAGCTGGCTTTCCGGAAGCGCTGTCAGATCGGCTTTGATCAGGGTATCGATGGCGACATTATAATACCGGGAGAATGCGACGAGGGCGTCGAAACCCGGCTGGGCGATGTTGTTTTCATACCCGCTGAGTGTCGACCTTTTCATGTCGAGGGCGACGGCTACATCGTCCTGGGTGCGACCCCTGCGCTTGCGTAAAAATTTGATGTTGCTGCTGAAAAACATGGCTGTAAATTTTGCTGTTGCAAATATAATGATTATATTGTAATCGAAAAATTGATTAAAAAATAGTCGTGATAATTTTTCGCCATGTTGTTCATCTCGATCTCGACACCTTTTTCGTGTCGGTGGAGCGTCTGTTGCGTCCTGATCTGAAGGGAAAGCCGGTGATCATCGGGGGTACTTCCGACCGCGGGGTGGTGGCCAGTTGCAGCTATGAGGCACGCAGGTTTGGCGTTCATTCGGCGATGCCGGTGAAGATGGCCCGGGTATTGTGCGGGGATGCCATTCTGGTGAGGGGTGACATGGAGCTTTATTCGAAGTATTCGCGCACGGTCACGGAGATTATCGCGGAGCGTGCCCCGTTGTATGAGAAGGCTTCAATAGATGAGCATTACATTGATGCGACCGGGATGGACCGTTTTTTTGGCACCCTGCAATGGACACATGAATTGCGGGAAAGTATCATACGGAACACCGGATTGCCTATATCGTTCGGGCTTTCGGTCAACAAAACCGTTTCGAAGATTGCTACGGGAGAGGCCAAGCCTAACGGGGAGCTTTATGTGGACCGCGATGCGGTACAACCCTTTCTGGCTCCACTCTCCATCCGGAAGATCCCGATGATCGGGGAGAAGAGTTACCGGCTGCTTCGCTCGATGGGTATTGCGACCATCGATACCCTGAGTCATGTTCCTGTAGAAATGATGGAGAAGGTGATGGGGAAGAACGGTATCGTGATATGGGAAAAAGCGAATGGTATCGACCATACCCCGGTGTATCCCTGGCATGAGGCAAAATCGGTCAGTACTGAAAGCACCTTTGAGCAGGACAGCATCGATATTGTGCGGATGAAAGAGATTCTGGTGAAGATGGTGGAAAAGATCTCATTTGAGCTGCGCGATAAACAAAAAATGACCTCCTGCGTCACGGTAAAGATCCGTTATTCGAATTTCGATACCCATACCCTTCAGAAGCAGATTTCCTACACGGCTTTCGATCATCAACTGATCCCTGTGGCCAGGGAGCTTTTCGACCGCATCTACCAGCGGCGTATGCTGATCCGGCTGATCGGCATACGTTTCAGCGGGCTGATTTCCGGAAATCCTCAGCTCCATTTGTTCGACGACAATCCGGAGATGATCAACCTGTACCAGACACTCGACAAACTTCGCCGGAAATACGGACCGGGCGCGGTACGAAGGGGGATTGGGGTTAATCCGGCGC
>CAYWHQ010000557.1:0-2052 GCA_964457665.1 uncultured Prolixibacteraceae bacterium
GCGATTCAGATTGGCATCACCCTGATAGGGATTCTGACAGGGGTGTACAGCGGGGCATCCATTGCCACAGGGGTAGAACAATGGCTTCTGACCATTGGAATGTCCCCGGGATTGAGCCAGTCGATCGGTATAGTACTGGTTGTTATTGTGGTAACTTTTTTTTCGCTTGTGCTGGGAGAACTTGTACCCAAAAGGGTTGGGCTTAAGAATGCGGAGGGGATTATAAAGGTCATGGTTGGGCCGTTGATGACTTTTGCATGGATCACCCATCCCTTTACCTGGTTGTTGTCGAAGACCACCGAGATTCTGGTAAGGATAATGAATATCAAGCCTTCCACGGATTCAAAAGTCACTGAAGAAGAGATCAAGGCAATGATACAGGAGGGGACGGAGGACGGAGAGGTACAGGAGATCGAGCAGGATATCGTGGAGCGGGTTTTTCATCTTGGAGATCAGAAGATCAGTTCCCTGATGACACACCACTCCGATCTTGTATGGATCGACGTTCAGGATTCGCCGGGAATCATGACGGAAAAAATGAGGTCGGAACTGCATTCGGTATATCCTGTCTGTGAAGGGGATCTGGATAAGGTAGTCGGGGTGTTATACACAAAGGATCTTATTCTGGTGGATCTTGGTTCGGCAGAATTTGACCTCCAGGTGCATCTCCGTCCTGCCCAGTTTATCCTGGAGACGCTCACCGCTTACGAAACCCTTGAGTTGTTCAAGGAGAACAAGATTCATTACGGGCTGGTCATTGATGAGTACGGATCCACCGTTGGGATGGTAACGCTCAACGACATCCTGGAGGCGATTGTGGGCGATTTCAACGAACCGAATCCCGACGAACCTCAGTTGATTCTAAGGGAGGATGGTTCATGGCTTGCCGACGGACAACTTCCTTTCTATGAGTTTGCCTATGAGTTTGAAATACAGGGATTGGATAAATCGAAGATCAAATTTGACACGATTGCCGGCCTTGCCATGAGCATTCTCAAACATATACCGAAACCCGGAAAGAAGTTTACGTGGAGGGAATTCGAGTTTGAGGTAGTCGATCTTGACGGGAACAGGATCGATAAACTGATTGTAAAGAAAAAGGCTGCTTCGGATTGAAGCAGCCTTTTTTTGGTCAGTGTGTCTGACTAAGAGGGTCTCTATTTCCTGATGATCAGTTTCTGAATCATGCTTCCCTGATCGGATTCCATTTTAATATAGTAAATTCCATCCGACACATTTTCCAGATTGATGGCTTTGGTGATTTTGCCGTTGAGATGGATGTTGTTATCGGTGTAGATCGGGTTGCCGACCGGATTGATGATACGTACCGTGAGGTTTTTCACTGTGGAGGAGGTAATTTCCAGATAGAATTTTCCGGTTGTCGGATTGGGATAGATCCGCATACCAATCTCCCCTGTTTCGCCGATGGAGACGGGAGCATGCAGGATCACCTTCTTTTCGGCCGACGCCATGCCTTCTCCGCAGTCGTTAACGGCTTTCACCGCGATCATGACCTCACCGGTATATTCCCTTGTGAAGGTAGCCACCACAGCGGTATCGTGTCCGTCGATGACTCCGGCTCCTTCAGGGGTGATGGTCCAGTTGTAGCTTTCGGCACCTTCCACGGTGTAAGTGTGGAAGTCGGCGGTAATGAATTTATTCAGGTTAAGACTGTCGACACCAGCCGGGGTCTGGGGAGCAGCGGGAACAGTGTGTATGAGGACGCTGATCTCATTTGAATAGGTTCCTTCGCCGCATTCATTGACACCGACAACTTTCAGGGTAAATGGGTTGGTATACCCGGTTGCGAGGTCAACGGTCGCCATAGTTGTTGTACCGGTAACCGTGCCGGCTTCAGCGGGATAGATGACCCAGATGTAGAAGTCGGCGTTATCGGCTCCGCCGGTGTTGTATTCCAACCCCGTCTGTTCCATACAAACCTCCATGGGGCCTTCAGGTGTTGCGGCAATGCCGACCAGATCCCTGATGCTGATGATTTTTTCAGTAAATGATTCGCACAGGCCGTTATTGACAACAGTAAGTCTTACTGTG
>CAYWHQ010000558.1:0-2043 GCA_964457665.1 uncultured Prolixibacteraceae bacterium
ACAACCTGAAAGGGTACGAAGACTTTGCCAGGAGAGCCAAACCCGGAGATATCGTTCTTACCGGAAAGAATTTCGGCGCGGGAAGCTCAAGGCAGCAAGCTGTAGACTGCTTTCTTTCGCTTGGTATCAGTTGCATCCTGGCCGAATCGTACGGCGCCATATACGAACGCAATGCCATCAACGCGGCGATGCCAGTTCTTACCTATGATCCCGGTATTATAGAGGCGCTCCGGCTGAATAACGGTGACAGGGTCCAGGTGAACTTCGAAACAGGTGTGATCGTCAATCCGGAGAATGGTCAGACTGGTCATGTCAACCGGTTTTATGACGCTCAGATGGCCATATACAAAAACGGGGGGCTTCTTTAATTATCAGGATGGAAGGATTCACACAGGAAGAGGTTCAGAAATGGCTTGAAGCGGAAATCGCGCTCAAGACCGTGGAACTCATGGAAAAAAATGAGGAGCTGGAGACAGCCCTGCGTAAACTCGAGGTACTCGACAAAACCAAAAATGAGTTCCTCCAGATCATCAGCCATGAAATCAGGACTCCGCTGAATGGGATCCACGGATCGCTTTACCTGTTGAAGGATGAACTGAATGATCCCGTTCAGAAAGAGTTTTTCGACCTGCTGGAGATATCGATCCGCCGGCTGGAGCACTTTGCCCGGACTGCCCTTCAGATCGTGCAGCTTCAGGCAGGAGGCCGCCGGCCTGAAAAAGAGTTGCTGCCCGTGAAGGACCTGATCCGGGAGATAGAGTCGTTTACAAACTCCGAAGGAAAAGTCACCACTGCTGAATACCACATTGATCCCGACATCGTTTCGATCCCGGTCAACCGGTCACTTTTTCTCACAGCACTGATACGGATATACCGGAATGCCGTGAAATTCTCGCCCGATGCTGGTGTCATAACCACCACGGTGACCCGGGAAGAGGAAGGAATCCATTTTATCATCACCGACCAGGGACCAGGATTTCCTGAAGATGTGCTGCTGCATAAATTTGAACCCTTCGTCACTGCCGAAACCCACATAGACGAAAATCCAGGGTTGAGCCTGGTGCTGGTCAGATATGTTGTTGAAGCCCACGGCGGAAAAATCGATATTTACAACCTTGCCCGGGGAGGTGGAGCTGTGGATTTCTATATCCCCGAAAAAAATTGACCATGGCATGCTGATCATCCGCCGAGCACAAACCGATCCCTGGTTCAATCTGGCTGCCGAGGAGTATATACTGAAAGAGATACCGGATGATACATTCGGACTCTGGCGAAACGAAAACTCGGTGATCGTCGGCAAGCATCAGAATACGCTTGCCGAGATAAACCTTGATTTTGTCAGGGATAACCATATCAAAGTGGTCAGAAGGCTATCGGGGGGCGGAGCGGTATTTCACGATCTGGGTAATCTGAACTTCACTTTTACACAGACCGGGACCGATAATAACCTGGTCAACTTCAGGAAGTATACCGGCCCCATCATCGAAGTGCTGCAGGAGATGGGTATCGACGCAAGATTTGAAGGGAGGAACGATCTGACAATTGACGGAAAAAAGTTTTCCGGGAATGCCATGCATATCTGGCAGAACCGGGTGCTGCATCACGGAACCCTGCTCTTTGCATCAAGAATCGCTGATCTTACCGGGGCGCTGAAAGCCGATCCATCGAAATTCAGCGACAAATCAGTGAAATCGGTACGCAGCAGGGTTACCAACATCAGCGACCATCTTCCGGTTCCCATGGATCCGGGTGTCTTTGAGGAGACTATTCTGCAACACATCATGAAAAGGCATCCGAAGGCCATGATGTATGAGCTGACGGACGAGGACATCAGGAAGATCAACCATTTGGCAGAAAAGAAATACAGCACCTGGGAATGGAATTTCGGGTACTCTCCGCAGTATAATTTCAGGAAGACGATCCGGACTGTCTCAAGTGGCACTTTTGAATTCAACCTCGATGTGCATGACGGAATCATCCGGCAATGTAAAATTTTTGGCGATTACTTCGGGATCCGTGACGCAGAGGATGTTGAGAATGCAC
>CAYWHQ010000559.1:0-2035 GCA_964457665.1 uncultured Prolixibacteraceae bacterium
ATACCATGGATTGCGTGATGAAATCAAGTACCTATATTGAAGACATAGACCAGAAAGGCAGCCATCTGTGTCCGGGATGCAGGGAGAAGATCTCTGCCACCATTCCTGGGGAATAATCTTTACACCGGCCTATCGTTTTTTTCCGTTCATTCACCGGGTGTTGTCACCATCAGAACGATACACGCTGTACATGCAACCAGCCTGATATTAATTTTGCTTCATCAACGTTTAAAAACCACAACAATGAAATCAACAACAATGACCCTGGCAGCAGTTTTAAGTTTTACCGTCAATTTTGTTTTTGCAGGCAGCGATGTCATTCTTCCTCCCTATAAGATGCTCCAATCCTATCTGATACCTGTAGTACCGGCTGAGGCTACTTTTGAAGAAACGGTTGAAACTGTGCTCAACCTGACACCTGACGTACCCGCAGAGGCTACTTTCGAGGAGACCTTTTTTATTTCTCCTGAACTAAGGCCCGAACAACCCATGGAAGCCTCATTCAGTGATACAATTCCGGTTTTTCAGTATGATGGGGACCTTACCCCGGTGGTTCCCCTGGAAGCTGACTTTGAAAAGGTAAGCTAATACAGCTGTTTCCATGGAATACTTTTGAGTATTAATGACTCAGCAAAATCTTAAACACTGCTTCCAGGGAAGCGCATTTCACCCGGAGAATATACAATCCGTTTGAAAGGATGCCTGCGGCTGATGGTTTGCCAGAGATAAACCCCGACCGCAGGATTTCCACGTTGTTATCAGCACGGTTACTCACCTTCCTGTGCTGTAATTTACAGGAGCACCGTAGGTCCCGGCAGCCGCTGGTTGCGGTGTAATGAGCCGGGGCAGCGAAATTTCCGTTTTCCAAACCTGGCAGTATGGTGATGTAATTGGTGTCTCGGGTAGCCACCAGGAGTTCCGGTTTCCCGTCACGATCAAGATCGGCAACCTCGATGGTTTCGGGTGTGATTCCTGCATTAAAACTGGCTTTTATTGGTCACGGCAATATCTGTGCTCCCGTCCCGGTTAAAGTCACCTTTTGTGATGGCTGACGGAGTATTGCCGGCAGGATAGAGTGCCGGTTGACTGAAAAATAATTGAGCCCGAAGATGAGCAGGAGGGAGGAGTAGAAGCAGCAGAAAGCCAATCCGGACCGCGTGGAGGTAAAGGGATGTCATAACTGATCGTTTACTGGATAAGCAAAAGTAGGGAAAATGTTATTATATCGCCTGAGAAGGGAAAAATGCTTAGATATTCGATATAAATAAATGGAGCAATATAATAAAAGTGGCTATAACATTTTTTATATCTTTGGGCCAGAGAGAAATACTACTGATTATTGTTAACCCTTTCTAATTTATATCAATGAAGAGTGTCATTGCAATTATCATTTATGCTGGCATGATTGTAACAGGACTGATAATTTATTCCTGTGCCAAAAAAGCCGAGACACCTTTGCCGGACCCTCCGGTTGCCATGCTTTCGGTTAGTCCGTTGCAGGGTGACACAAGCACCATTATAACGCTCGATGGGTCGGGCAGTTACAAAAATCATAGCCTTAAATCAGGGCTTCAGTTCCGGTGGGACTGGGACAGTGACGGAACTTACGATATTGACTGGAGTACAGAGTCCATCAGAAGGATCCGCTATCTGGTGGCCGGGACGTTCACCATAACCATGCAGGTGAGAAATGAAGAGGGATTGACGGATACTGATTCAGAAACGGTGGTCATCACATGGTTTTCGGGAGGGAATAAACCGGGGGTTGTTACAAACTCTATCACAGATATCACTCAGAATTCTGCGAAATACGAAGGCGAGGTCACTTCCGACGGAGGATATCCTGTCACGGCGAGAGGGATTTGCTGGAGCATTAATCTGCATCCAACCCTGAATGATAATTATATTCAGAACGGAGCCGGAACCGGAGTTTTTTCAGGAACCATGACGGCATTGTCTGCGAATACGACTTATTATGCAAGGACATTCGCCACGAACAGCAAAGGAACCTCATATGGAAATGAACTGTATTTTG
>CAYWHQ010000560.1:0-322 GCA_964457665.1 uncultured Prolixibacteraceae bacterium
GGCATCGGGATACAAATCAATTCAGATAACCCGGGTCCGGGGTTGATCAACAATCTGCAAGCTGCCCTGACCATCGGGGTCCGTATTCCGGTGACCAGTTTTATGGCGGCCCAGGTTGGGATCAAAGCCGCGGTGGTTCAGCGGAGGGTCAACTGGGATGACCTGGTTTTTGCCGACCAGCTGGATCCCAAGTATGGCAACATCTATCAGACCTCCTTTATACCGCCGGATGCCAGCAAGCGGGTCGTCCCTGATTTCTCAGCCGGCGGTATCCTGCAGTTCATCAGTCCTGAAGGGAACATCAGCGGGGATGTTGGTTTTG
>CAYWHQ010000560.1:332-2024 GCA_964457665.1 uncultured Prolixibacteraceae bacterium
CAGTGGATCATATTTTCAAGCCGGATGTATCGTTTCTTTCCACCGGATCCTCGCCGTATCCCAGGAAATGGATCGGTCATGCCAATGTGATCATCAGCGCGGGACCTGCCGGGTCCTCTTCCATGTATGCCGGGTCGGGCAGCGATCCTCTGAAGATTCTGCTTGGCGGACTTTATCAGAATCAGGGGGACCAGAATTCATTGATGGCTGGTTTGAACCTGCAAAAATTCAATCTTTACCTCGGTGCCTGGTATAAGGGAACGCTTACCGGGGTTACCAACAGTGCGGTCGCTTTACTGGCGGGATATAAATACCGTTTCTATGACGGGATGAGCATCGGGTTTATGTACAGCTACGATCTGCAGGTCTCAGGCGCATTGCAGGGAACCGGAGGTGCACATGAGATCAGTCTTGTGCTGGAATTTGAGAATGCCTCCATCTTTGGTGGCGGCGGTGGCCGTGGAGGCGGCGGGTTTGTTCCTGGCGGCGGTCGCCGGTACGGAGGACCGATGGAATGTCCTACCTTCTATTAATGATTTAAAGAAAGCTGCCCGTCGGGGTGACTCACCGAGTCGCCCCGACGGGCTTCCTTTTACATATTTGATATGATCTCCTGACCGAATTCCGAGCATTTGAGTTTGGTTGCTCCCTCCATTAACCTTTCAAAATCATAGGTCACCCGTTTCTTCCCGATAGCCTTTTCGAGTCCTCCGACAATGAGCTGTGCCGCTTCCGGCCATCCCATGTATTCCAGCATCATGACCCCCGAGAGGATCACCGAGCCCGGGTTTACCATATCCTTTCCGGCATATTTCGGGGCTGTGCCGTGGGTTGCTTCAAACACGGCATGACCGGTTTCGTAGTTGATATTTGCCCCCGGGGCGATCCCGATGCCTCCCACCATCGCTGCCAGAGCGTCGGAGATATAGTCGCCATTGAGGTTCAGGGTAGCGATGACGGAGTATTCCGACGGCCGGGTAAGGATCTGTTGCAGAAAAGCATCTGCGATCACATCCTTTATGATGATCTTCCCGGCGTTTATGGCTTCCTGTTGGGCCCGGTCGGCCGCATCGGCTCCCTCTTTTTCCTTTATCCTGTCGTATTGGGCCCAGGTGAAAGTGGTATCAGCAAACTCCTTTTCGGCCAGTTCATACCCCCACGACTTAAACTGACCCTCAGTAAACTTCATGATATTTCCCTTGTGGACAAGGGTTACCGAAGGCAGCTGGTGGCCGGTGGCATAGCGGATGGCGGCCCTTACAAGCCGTATTGTACCCTCTCTGGATACTGGTTTAACGCCGATAGATGAGCTTTCGGGGAACCGGATCTTTTTCACACCCATTTCATGAATGAGGAAGTCGGTTACCTTCTTCACCTCCGGTGTCCCGGCCATCCATTCGATCCCTGCGTAGATATCCTCAGAGTTCTCCCTGAAGATGACCATATTTGTCAGCTCGGGTCTTTTTACCGGAGAGGGGACACCGGCGAAATAGCGCACCGGTCTCAGGCAGGTATATAAATCGAGTATCTGGCGGAGGGCGACATTCAACGAACGGATCCCGCCCCCAACGGGCGTGGTAAGCGGTCCTTTGATGGCCACAAGGTATTCGCTTATGAGATCCAGGGTCTCCTGAGGCAGCCATTCGCCCGTAAGCTGAAACGCCTTCTCCCCGGCATAAACCTCTTTCCACC
>CAYWHQ010000561.1:0-2014 GCA_964457665.1 uncultured Prolixibacteraceae bacterium
CTCTCCAGGTGAAGGTGGTGCCCAGGACGTTCGATTGCAGGGGAACAACGAGCCAGGTGCTGTCGCAGATCGAGTCGGTCTTGATCGGGTTTGAAAGATCCGCATCCGGAAACACTGTCACGATGATGTCGGTAGAATCCCCCTGACACCCATTGGCTGTTGGCTGAATCCTGTAAGTGACGGTTTGCGGGTCAAACGACAGATTTCTGATAAACTGATTGATCTCCGTGGCCGGAACTGTATTCGACATGTGGCCTGTAACCTGCGACGATGAACTGAACGCCCGCCAGGTGAAGGTTGTGCCCAGGACGTTGGATTGCAAGGGAATTACCACCCATGTGCTGTCGCAGATCGAGTCGGTTTTGATGGGATTGGAGAGATCGGGGACGGGATAGACGGTAACTGTGTAATTGGTGGGTGAAGGGGGTTGGCAGCCTCCTGCGTTGGGAGTGATAGCGTACGTGACAGTTTCGACGTTAAAACCGCTATTGTACAGGGTTTGTGATATCAGTGATCCGGCATCTGCCGTGTAGCCGGAGACGAATCCCGAAGAGCCTGAGGCAGTCCATGAGAAGGTAGTGGAAGGCACGGTGGAGGAGAGTTGAATATTGGTTGTCTGACCGTTGCAGATGCCTGTGGAGGAGGGTGTTGCAATGACGTTTGGCAGCGGGCTGACTGATACGGTAATATCCTGGGCTGATCCGGTGCAGCCACTCAGGGTTGGTGTCACGTGATAGGTTACCGTTCCGGTGTTGAGGTCAGTGACGGTCAGGATATCATTGATGAGGGTTCCGGGGTTCAGTCCGGGGGGGCAGGAGGCGATGTTCGCCGAGCAGGTAGGGGGAGGGTTTGTCCAGGCAAAGGTGGAGCCTGCGGGTGAGGAGGATAGGGTTATTCCCACGTTATTTCCGGAGCAGATGCTTTTAGTGAAAGGCCCGTTCACAGCGGGAAGTGGTTTGATGGTTATGGCAAGGCTGCTGGTAGGGCCGGAGTTGCCGCAGTTGGTGTTTGTTCCGTAAACGGTCAGGTTCCCGGAGGTGGCGCTGGATGCGAAATTTACGGTGATGAATGGGTCAGAAGGATTGGTTTGTATGATCGTGGCGCCAGTCCCGGTATAGCCGAAATTATACACATCGGTATTGGGGTCAACTGCAACGGAAAAGTTGATCCCGTTCACTCCGGCACAGTAGGACTGGGGAGGTGTCTGGTTAAAGACGAGGGTCTGGGGATTCCTGAATTCTTCGATGATGACGGGGGCTGTGGTGGAGGATACATTATACCACCAGGTATTGATGGTGCGGTTGTTACCCCAGGATGTGTTCCAGGTATGGCATCCCGGGGGACTGAGACATCCGGTGAAGTTGGTGGAGCCACCCGGCAGGTTGGAGTCATCCCAGTAAACCAGTGGCGTGGATCCCGGAGGCGCCACAATGCCGATGACGTAGCCGTTGGAGTTTCCTTCGACGTCGAAGAATGGAAGGTTGGTCAGACCATTGATATATTTTACGGTGAAGGTAACATTGGTCCCGTTCGGAACAGGCACGCCTGTGGGAACCGTTCCGTCCAGTCCGTCCCAGATAATGGCATTCGCCCCGATGGCGACATTCTGGTTTAAAATACGCGTGATATAGGGAGATGGGAAAGTGAGCTCGATTTCAACGTTCCCGGGCTTGTTGACGTTGACGGTGAAAGTAATGGTTCCATTACAGTTTTGCACCCCTGTTGGTTGAGGAGGGACGATCTGACCCAGTGTGGTTGCTGGTGGAAATATAGCCTGGTCCGGCGGATTCAGAAAGATCTTGTATTGTGGCAACAGGACCTGTCCGGCCCTTGATTTTCTGTCGAGGGAGAAGTTGCCGGTATTTTCACATCCCCACTGGTTGCAGAACTGAATCCAGATGCCGCCGTCCATATTATCGAACTGGCAGGAGGTAATAATGCTGTCAACGGAATAGATGTACGTTTTGGCCGAGCAGTTGGAATTCTCCTGAAACTGCAATGATTTGGAGTAGAG
>CAYWHQ010000562.1:0-1218 GCA_964457665.1 uncultured Prolixibacteraceae bacterium
CTGTGAATATACCACAATCAAGCCTGAGGTCATCTCTCCGGACGTTCCGGTCAGTTTCAGCGCCGATCTGATCCCTGTATTCAATAAGAGCTGCAAAGGATGTCACTCGCCGGGCGGACCCATCCCGGATCTTACGGAAGCCAATGCCTATCAAAGCCTGGTCAGCAACAACCAGTTCGTTCCGTATAATGCCGAAGGCAGCATTCTGTATCAAAAATGTGCTCCGGGCGGATCTATGGCAATGTACACCAGTTCCTCTGAACTGCAGTTGATCAAAAATTGGATTAACCAGGGCGGTCAAAACAACTAGTTATTAACCAGGAAAGATTTAACATTATGATATTCAAAAGATTAATCCCTTATCTGGGATTTTTAACCTGCCTGGCAGGCGTCACTTTCGGACAGGATTCCATTTCGCAGGAAAAAGTCCGCAAACCACTTGAAAGGGATGCTTTTCAAAGCGGCATCCTCATGGATAATCAAACCGTGAACTTGCCCCCGGCAACCACCCTTGAGTTTATTTTACAACACAGGTTTGGAACAATCCAGAACGGAATAGAAGACTTTTTTGGCATCTGGGGCGCCACCAATATCAGGATGGGACTGAATTTCACCATTACCAAAGATGTGATGGTAGGAATGGGAACAACGAAAAACGGGTATATCCAGGATCTTCAATGGAAGTATACCTTTTTACGGCAACGTCAGAAAGGGTTCCCTGTCACACTCTCCTATTACGGAAATCTTGGGATGAGCCTTCAAAAGAAAGCCAACTACGGAATGGAGTATAAATTTATCGACCGTTTATCATGGTATCATGAAATCATGGTCGCAAGAAGATTTTGCAGTTATTTTTCCCTGCAGATCAGCGGTGCTTATACCCATTTCAACAAAGTCGACAGTACCATGTCGAACGACTATCTCTCCGTGAACGCCATTGCCAGGGTCAAAGTAAGTCCCCAGTCGTCGGTAACGCTCTCCTTTACCAAACCCTGGAGGGTAAATTACGATCCTCCATTCCTGGTAAGATCACCTAACAAGTGGATTGCCACGCCTGAAAATGCTCCTTATTGCAACCTTGGCATCGGTTGGGAGATCTGTACCAGTACACACGCTTTCCATATTTTCCTTGCAGCCGCCCCCGGAATTGTCCCACAGATGATTACTGCCTACAATCCCAATAATTTTTTCAACGGGTATATCCTCTTCGGCTTTAAT
>CAYWHQ010000562.1:1228-2007 GCA_964457665.1 uncultured Prolixibacteraceae bacterium
ACTTATAACGAAAACCAAAACCCCAAAATAATGAAAACAAAAAACACATTCATGATGTTTGCAGCTTTTTTTATTGCTGCTTTATTTCTGGTCGCAAGCCAGGCACAGGCCCAACAGGCGAAACCTAAACCATGGGACGTCCCGGCTAAGTACACCAGTATGAAATCGACCGTCAACATGAAGGATGCAGGTGTCATTGCCATCGGAAAAGAACAGTGGGCGAAACACTGCAAATCCTGCCACGGAGGCAAGGGCTTAGGAGATGGACCCAAGGCAGCAACCCTGAAGACCTTTGCCGGCGATTTCTCTTCTGCCGCTTTCCAGGCACAATCCGACGGTGCTATTTACTATAAAAGCTTCGTCGGCCGTGACGAGATGCCTAATTATGAGAAGAAAATCCCCACAGAGAGCGACCGCTGGGCTTTGGTAGCCTTCATGCGGACAATGAAGAAATGATCTCTGCAGATATCTGAAATTGGGTGTTTTACAATGCGTTTAACACCCAATTTCATTTTTTTCTCAAAACATGAAATAAACGGACATATATGGTACGCGATATCTTTCTCAGGCCATCCTGGTTTGTGATCATGCTGATCATGGTCGCACTTATCATTTTTGCCCTGGATTTCTCCTCCGAAATTCCACCTGTTTCCAAATATATACCTGACCTTGCCAAAAAAGACAGCGTGAACCTGAGCATGTTCAAAAATGCTGAGGAAAATGAAAACTGTCTTAAATGCCATGGCCAGTCAAACTATTCCTTTACACATCACGATCAT
>CAYWHQ010000563.1:0-1988 GCA_964457665.1 uncultured Prolixibacteraceae bacterium
GTGCTGATAGTGCTCAGCCCTGACAGGAATAACGGTCAGGTCCTCCACGGAGAACAGATTGTTCCCGAAACGCTTCAGGTTGATTTCCGGTACCCCCGGATAAGGCTTATCCCCGAATGAATATGCATACTCTTTGCGAATCGTCTTGATGACAGGAGCTGAGGCGTACACATCCATGGGCCTTTTAAGGATATAGTTAAATGCTCTGACATCGTCCAGCCCGCCAATATGATCTTTGTGCTCATGGGTGATGAGGATGGCATCGATGGCCCTGACATCTTCCCTAAGCATTTGCTGCCGGAAGTCAGGGCCACAGTCCACAACGATCCTGAGTCTCCCCGTCTCAATAAGAATCGAGGATCGCAGGCGTTTGTCGCGGATATCACCGGAAGTGCACACGGGGCACCGGCAGCCGATGACCGGTACCCCCTGCGAGGTTCCGGTTCCTAAAAAGATGAGGTTCAAGCTACCTGATCATGATTTTTCCGGTGGCGCTGAAATTCTTGCCGGTACAGCGAATGAAGTAGATCCCTTCCGGAAGTGTTCCCAGGTTCAGTTGCAGATTCGGTCCGGTGGAGCTGACGTTTTCATCATGTACCATTTTACCGAAGGGATCAAAAACATATATCCCGACTTTTTCATTCCTGAGATCCTCTATGTTAATGGTAACAATATCATCGGCCGGATTGGGGAAAATCCTGATGTTCCTTTGCGCTGGTACCTCCTCCACGGAGAGAGCCCTGACTCCCTGCGAGAACCAGATACCCCATTTGGCTTCCGGTATCATATACTGGGCATTACCCGACGCGTGAATCTTGTCGGGCTGGAGACCAATGACGGCAATATCCTTTTTATTTCCATGCCATGTGGTAAAGATAAGCTTGTCGTCCATCTTTGAATAGTTGGGGGTACCCAGAATATCACCGTTATTGAAGATCTCGCCGATTTCTCCCTTGTCAAGATCTACAGCCAGTATATAGGTCGTGTTATTGTTCTCATCCATCATGTCGAATGCAGCAATGTGCGTGGAGTTTTTCGCCAGGGAAGGATTCCCGATACTGACTCCTGGCTCGAGTCCTGTCATGAGTTTGAAAACCTGACCGTCGCCCCATGTGTTGGCGGCCTTATTCCAGACGCGGATGAAGTTAATATCCCAGAATTCAATGGTTTGGCCTGAGGGTCCGTTTACACGGGAGTACGAGTCGTACATGAGATACTCTCCGTCGTACAGCCATTCCATCGCATCGGCGTAAAGCACATTATATATTTTTACTCCCTGCTGTGTGCCAGGATTATAGAGGGGGAATTTCGCCCATTGTTGTTTCTCATAACTGTAAATATATATCGCCGAATCCTGGAACATTGTGACGGCTGAAATCAGGGCTCCATCCTTGGAAATGGCTACACCATCCCATATCGGTTCGTTCTGAATGATGGTTTCATTAGGATTGCCTGCCAGGCTGATTGCCCTCATTTTATTGTCGTCGGAAATAAAGACCGCTGCTGAACCATCGTCAAGCACACTCGGTTTATTCTTTATACCGGTCTGGGAAATGGGTGTGTACTCGGTAGCGGTGTTATTAGTGATAAAAAGGGTATAATTGTCGCCCAAATATTCATCATGCAGCAGAATGTAGTCCTGGCCCGGATTAACCTGCAGATTTCCGGGCGCTGTGGTGCCTCCTCCTCCGCTGCCTGATCCGTCGGTGATTCCTACCTGATCGAAAGCCTGTCCGGCTGCATTGGCTTCGGTGCTGTTATTGCCATAAAGATCTTTGGCCGACTGCACTACGGCGATCCTGAAGTCGATGAATTGCGAAGAGCGGGTAAGATAATGGAAAAGCGCCCGCATAAAGGTCTTTTCACCTTTCTCATTGCCCACCGCTGTGGCAAACAGGTAATATGCGTGGTTCCCAATCCCGCTGTTTATATGAACGCCGCCATTGTCCTGGTTCCCGATGTACATTTCGCTCACATGTGCCGGCTGG
>CAYWHQ010000564.1:0-1985 GCA_964457665.1 uncultured Prolixibacteraceae bacterium
GCCAGCACGTCCGCCCCGCCCAAGATGGCGGCGCGGGGTAATGATAGGCACCCCATCCGCATCCCTCTCTGTAAGAAAAGGTTCAAGGTCAAGATAAAGGCGTGACCATACGGATATTGGGATTTTCATGTAGCCCCGTGGTGTTCTGTTTTCTAAGTCTTCCTTGAGATCACTTAATTCCTGCTGATGGTCGGGGTGGGTGGAGTCAATGAAGGTTTTCCAGTACTCTTTATCAAAAGCAAGGATTTCCAGTATTTCGTTTTCGGTCAACCCCTGGTAGCGCCCGGAGAGCATGTAACAAACCACCGTTTTCACAAAATCTTCAGGGTACTCTTTCTCGAGTCTTTCAAAATAGTTATTGATGATGCCGGGCACATCGTTGTTTATCGTATGCCCTGGATCGTAACTGTGCCATTGCTTTGCCTGCTCAAAGGCCAGCTTCAGGTAGATGGGCAGTTTTGTGCGGGTAAATTGCTTTATCAGGTAATCATGTTGTTGATCCATCAGTTTCCGTTTGGCAGAAGCAAACCACTGATCAAGGATTTCGTGCGCCTCTTTTTCGGGCAGGAGGTCTAAATGGGAGATGCTTGTAGGGCTTAGATTTTGTTCCAGCTCCGGCAGGGATGAAACCACAACCCGGGCATGTTCGGGAACTTCCTTTGGCAGCCAGTATAACGCTTTGGCGTTATCGGTATCGGACAACTGATCTAAAGAATCCAGAAAAACAAACAAGGGTTTTTCATGGGTGGCCAATGCAAGGCATTTCCTGAAAATCTCAGAAAGGCCGTACAGGTCGTACCAGGCCTTATCATCGCCTTCACGCGCAAGGGTTTTGGCATCAATTCCATACTTACCGGCTATCTCGCTGCTCAGACTTTGCAACAGCGTCATGATATTGGAAGATCGGGAGGTTGCCCCAATGAACCGGAAAACGATAGCGACCTGTTTTTCTTCAGTAAGTTTCACCGCCTGTGCCATCACCGAGGACTTGCCTGAACCGGATGCACCGATCAGGGTGAATGGCTTTTTTGCTTCATAATTGTTCAGGTAACTGTCAATCTTATCCAGTATTTCTCTCCTGCCTCTGAAATGCTCTGTCAGTTTCTCCCTGAAATCGCGATGGAGTTTTACCTCCAGGTCAACTTCATCCTTGTCATCCATACTTTCAAGCTGGTCGATAATGATGTTCTTTAGCTTTTCAAAAACATCATCACTGAAATCCAGAAGCGCCTTAGTGTTGTTTACCAGTCTATATTTCTCCCAGTCAACCTCATAATCAATGAAATGTTCCTCCCCGATTTTTGCAAGCAGATCTTTTTTCAGTTCCTTAAGTTTATTCAGGCTTTCTTCATCGGGCATATCTCCCTGAAAATCAAGATACCCCTTTGCTGTGGCATCATTTGGAAGGTTATTAATGGTTCTTGAATAAACGTACACATGTTGCCTGGGGTCTTCAACATTCCTGCCGGGATACAAGGCGCCTCTCAATATTTCCTGATGAGTGGCTGAAGCAAAGTACTTGTATTTCTGTTCGGGTTTGAAATTAAGTTGACTGACCGCCAGTTTCAGCAATGAACGGATTTCAGCTTCAACAGGTTCCCATTGGGCATACTCCTTAAAATCATCTCCACGTGGCTGTAGGACATATTCTGGTGGAACGGCATTATCATCCCTCCGGTACCATTTTTCAATAATTATTTTCCCGGTAGGTTCAAGCACTTCAAGAATGGCCATCATTTCATCTTCGGGGATGATCTCCGGCACGGGCTGCCAGCCGTATTTATCGCCCAGCAGGATCAGGAAATTGGGTTTTGGTGAAACCCGCTGGCATCGTTCGATCTCATTGAAGCAGATCTGCAGCGTTTTCTGGTTCAGGGCCGACTCTTCATTCACGCCCCAGCGTAAATCCACCGCCTGGAAACGTGCGCCATTTTCTTCACAGAATTTCTCCAGCCTGGGAAAAGCATCCTTCTGCAATATACTTC
>CAYWHQ010000565.1:0-471 GCA_964457665.1 uncultured Prolixibacteraceae bacterium
CCCTCCCGGCCCCCCCCTGTTGGGGGACAACTTACTCCCTGCCTGCAGGGAGAGGTGATTGAGGGGAGAGTGCCAAAACCCTGCGAGAGGATCGTGGGGTGAGTATACAAACAACAAATAATCGGCCAAATCCCAAAAAAATCCGGTGAAATCCTAAAACTTTAGTTGACAAACTAAAAATATAGTTGTATATTTGCTGGATGGTATTTTAAATTATAGAAACAGAACATTTGACAATTACGGATTACGGATTACGAATTACGAAAACATCAGCACATCAGCACATTAACCCCATGACTCTCCGAAAACAACCCACCGGTTCCTCCCAGCAGCTCACCCGGGCTGAGGAAGAGATCATGCAGATCCTCTGGGACCTGAAGAAAGGATTCGTCCATGATCTTCTGGCCCGCTGCCCGGAACCCCGGCCGGCCTACAACACCGTATCCACCATCATCAGGATACTCGAACAGA
>CAYWHQ010000565.1:481-1984 GCA_964457665.1 uncultured Prolixibacteraceae bacterium
TCGCGCGTGCGGAGAATACACCCGTTCCTATTTCAGGAATTTTATCAGCAACTACTTCGGGAACTCCTACCGGTCAATGGCCTCCTTTTTCTCCCGCGACGAAAACCTCAGTCTCAGGGAGCTGGAGGAGATCAGCCGGATCATCCAGGAAGAGATCGACAATAAGAAAAGCAACGAGCCATGAATACCCTGTTGATATACCTGTTGCAGGCCTCGGTGAGCCTGGCCCTGCTCTTCAGCGTTTACTGGATATTCCTGCGGAAGGAGACTTTTTTCACCCTCAACCGCTGGTACCTTCTCTCCATCGGGGCACTCTCCCTGCTCATCCCGCTGATCCCCTTTGAGTGGCATGCCGGAGAAGCCTGGTCCGGATGGGTGGTCAACCTCGAAACCGTACTGATAACGGCAGAAGCTGAAACCTCCTCTGTAACAGGGCCTGCAGTGAATATGCAGGTTTTCGTCATTGCTTACCTTACGGGCGTGACCATCTTCTTACTCAGGTTACTTTTCCAGGTGGTACAGCTCTTTATGATCGTCCGCAAGGCCGGGATCCGCAACCTGGAGGGAAGGCGGCTGGTGATGGTGGACCGGGGATATGCCCCCTTCTCCTTCTTACATCTCATCTTCATCCGTGAAGAGGAGCTCAGGATGCCCCATTTTGCTACGATCCTGGCCCATGAGGAAATTCATGTCGACCAGCGTCATACGCTGGATCTGATCTTCTCGGAAATACTGATCATCATACTGTGGTTCAACCCGTTTACCTGGCTCACTGCAAGGGAATTAAAGACGATTCATGAATATCTGGCCGACGAAGGGGTGCTCCGTAAAGGGATCTCCCCCTCCGAATACCGGCAACTGATCCTGAATGAAACCATGGGCATTCAGGTCAACCAGATCACCAATACTTTCAATGTATCACTGTTAAAAAAACGTATTGTTATGATGACAAAATCACCAACCGCCAGATGGATGGCGGGCAAAGCGCTGGCGGCGCTGCCCGTGGTCGCACTGATCGCACTGTTTCTCACGGCGCGGGCGGAAAATATCAGCATTATCCGCCAGGAACCGGCGCAGAAACTCCTCGCCGATTCAACAAAAAAGAACCAACAGGCAGCCCGGCAGATAAAGGAGAACACATCACCTGAAAAGGAGGTGTTCACAAAGGTGGAGGTTTTACCGCAATTCAATGGTGGGCAGAAAGCGTTGCAGGAGTTTATGATTGCGAACATAAAGTATCCTGAAGAGGCAAAGAAGAAGGGAATCAAAGGAACCGTCTTTGTTACCTTTGTGGTACAGGCCGACGGAAAGGTTACTGATGCCAAAGTGCTGCGCGGAATAGGCGCAGGTTGCGATGAAGAAGCCCTCAGGGTCGTAAAGATGATGCCTCCCTGGAAACCAGGCCTTCAGAAGGGTAAACCGGTCAACGTAATCTTCAACCTCCCGGTGAAGTTCGATCTTCAGAAAAAAGAGCAAACGGCAAAGCCCTGAGAAAGTATGTTC
>CAYWHQ010000566.1:0-1976 GCA_964457665.1 uncultured Prolixibacteraceae bacterium
TGCAGGCCGGTGATACCTGGTTCACTTTGCAATGCCCCACGGTTCCATTTACCATCCTGAGAATCTCGGGCGACAGCTTCCATGCATGCCTTCGTTGTCCCGGAAATCCCAATAGCAGCGGGATCACCTCACTTTCAGCCGAACAGCCGGAGGTTAGTACCCCCGGGGATTTCAAGTCATCCTCCTTGCTCTTTCCGGAGAGTTTCAAATACAAGTCCGGCGACGTTATAGAGTTTAAAGTGTTCAAAAGCGGCTGGTACAGCAACTATATTCAAAAATACACCCATCATCTGGATTCCTACACGGTATACATCAGTCACCCCTGCTTCGATCAGCCAGTGGTGCATGATTACGAAGGAAACACTTATGCCACGGTCCAGATCGGAAGCCAGTGCTGGATGCGTGAAAACCTCCGTTCAACACGTTATTCCGACGGAACACCCCTTGTTGACGGAACTGGCGCTGGTGATATCGGAGGTGATTGTTTGACGAAATACTGGTTTAACATCAATGATGACCCTTCCATTTCAGCAGAGTATGGAAAACTTTATACTGGTCCGGCCGCGGTCAATGGAGATTACTCCGGGGGGGCAACAATAAAGCAGGGTTTATGTCCTGTGGGCTGGCATGTGCCCAGGAATATGGACTGGATGAGGCTGGAGGCCTTTCTGGGTATGGGCGCCGATACAATTAACTGTCACGATTGGAGAGGAACCAATCAGGCGTTTCAGCTAAGAGAAACTGGTGAGGATCATTGGGAAACCCCTGTTGGAAATAACAGAAGTGGCTTTAATGCTTATGCAGCTGGTAGTCGATATTACTATGGCGAGTTTTCCGGAACTGGTGGCACTACAAATTGGTGGGATTCATCTGTTACTAGTAAGTATTGTGTCGGCGGTGGACGACATCTTGCTTCCCTTATTGGAGGCGTTGCCTGCGGAATTGCAGGTAATGCAAATGGCTTCTCTGTTCGCTGCTTAAAAGATTAGAGGAAAAAAGTTGTATTTTCCTCTTCTATCTTTTGACATAACTCCTCAGCCGGAAAAAACGGTTGAGATCGATATGTCGGGCTGGCATGCAGGAATGTATTTGGCCCGGCTGGTATTTATGAACGAGGTGGCGGCGAGGGAGAAGTTTGTGGTCGAATAAGCACAGGGCACAGGGCATAGGGCAAGGGGCAGCGAAGGCCTGGCATTGAGTGAATGAGTGACTGAGTGAAAATGTAAAATGTAAAATGGCAAAGGGCAAAGGAAATACCCTCATACCCTCATACCCTCATACCCTCACACCCTCATACTCCCATACCTTCCTACATTCCTACCTCCCTACCTTCCTACTGCCTATAGCCTGACAATCTTCCCCGACCCTGAGATGCGGGCGTTCACAGAGGGCTGGCCAAGGTAATAGATGCTGCCGCTGCCGGAGATCGTTCCATCAAGAAGGCTGGTCACCTGGGTGTAGATGTTACCCGAGCCGCTGATGGTGGCCACCGTAGTCACTGCAATCACCTGGCGCAGGTCGATGTTTCCGCTGCCGCTGATCTGAAACTCTTCGTTATCGGCATAACCTGAGGCCACCTTCACATCGCCCGAACCGCTGATGCGTGCATCGAAACTGATTGCATCTATATAGCTGATATAAACCTTGCCGCTTCCGGAGATAGAGGCAGAAAGCTGCTGGCCGGCCCAGGTATTCAGAACGTTGATATCGCCCGAACCACTTACCCGCAGATCATTCACACCGGGCGCACTGATGCGGATGACAATGGGATCGTGCGGTCCCAGAATAACCCCGGGCTTCACCCTTATGACCAGGCGGTCTCCGTCCTGGTGGGTCTGGATGTACCCTGTAAGATTCTCCTGAGCCTCAACACTGCAGGAATAAACCGAATCAGGAGTATAGTAAACCGTGGCATCCAAGGCCAGGTCAATAATATTGAATCCATTAACACTTCTCATCTCTATTACAACCGGACC
>CAYWHQ010000567.1:0-1972 GCA_964457665.1 uncultured Prolixibacteraceae bacterium
ACTTCCGACCCCCACGTCCCGAACGTGGTGCGCTAGCCAACTGCGCTACATCCCGGCTTCAGCGTGCAAAATTACACTTTTTTTAAAATGATTACCTTTGTCCTCCTAGGAAAAAAATAATCCATGAAACATAGTGCTTTTTTTTTGTCTCTGGCAGTCGTGCTGCTTCATAGCTGTGCAGGGAATAACGAATCCGGAAATGATAAGTCAATAGGGGCTCCTGAGGTAATGGTTAGCGGAATCGTACTGCATCCCCGGTCGCTTGACAATAAAATCGTTGCAACAGGAACACTTTTGGCCAACGAGGAGGTTGAAATAAGGGGAGAAGTTCCGGGACGTGTTACTACCATAAATTTTGACGAGGGGTCTTTTGTAACAAAGGGAAGGCTTCTGATAAAGATTGAGGATGATGAACTTCAGGCCCAGTATAAAAAACTACGGTTTGAAGAAAAACAGGCTTCGGATGATCTTTTCAGAAAGGAGAAGTTGCTGGAGCTCAAGGCAGTAAGCCAGGAGGAATACGACCGTGCTGAGATCCTGCTTGGGATTATCCGGTCACAAATAGACCTCCTCAAGTCCCAGATCTCAAAAACCGAGGTTTATGCCCCCTTTGATGGCCGCATCGGACTTCGCCGGGTCAGTCAGGGTGAATTCATCTCCAGTTCGGAAATTATTGCAAGTCTGATCCAGACCGATCCCATAAAGATCGACTTTACGATTCCGGAAAAATACCTCCGCATTGTCCGTACGGGCGCCAAAATTACATTTCATACTGAGAGCAGTGACAGTACCTTTACCGGAAGTGTATATGCCATTGAACCGAAAATCGACCCTTCGACGCGGAATATAACCCTGCGCGCCATTTGTCCGAATCCGGGAAATATTCTGGTTCCCGGTTCATTCGCCAGGGTTGACATTATACTTGAGCAAATCCCTGATGCTCTCATTCTTCCCACAGAGGCAGTAATCCCACACCTGAATGGAGAAAAGGTGCTGGTATACCGCAGCGGCAAAGTACAGTCGAGAATTATCAGGACCGGTATCCGGACAGAGCGGGAAGTACAGGTGATCAAAGGGCTTGAACCCGGGGATACAGTGCTTACCACAGGCCTGCTGCAGGTGAGGGATGGTATGACTGTCAAAATCAAGCTGTCATGAATCTATCGGTCACCAGTATTAACCGTCCGGTGCTGGCCACGGTTATTTCCATCCTGATCATACTATTCGGAGTGATCGGGTTCATTTACCTCGGAGTAAGGGAATACCCCAGCGTAGATCCACCGGTTGTTACGGTAACTACGAACTATATCGGGGCCAATGCCGATATCATTGAGTCCCAGATAACCGAACCCCTTGAAGAATCAGTAAACGGTATTGCCGGCATCCGGTCGATGAGCTCCATCAGTTCCGACGGACGGAGTTCCATTACAGTAGAGTTTCAGCTAGGTATCGACATGGAGGCGGCAGCCAACGACGTCAGGGACAGGGTATCGAGGGCGATCAGGCAGTTGCCTCCCGACTGTGATCCTCCTATCGTTACCAAATCGGATGCCGATGCATCACCGATCATGTCCTTCACCTTGCAGAGTGACCAACGCGATCTTATGGAGTTATCCGACGTAGCCAACAACGTATTCAAAGAACGGTTGCAAACCATTCCGGGAGTGAGTGAGATACGCATTTGGGGCGAGAAGAAATACGCCATTAAACTCTATCTCGATCCGGCAAAGCTTGCCGGGTATAGGCTGACCCCGGGAGATGTCAGAACAGCATTGAACAGGGAAAATGTGGAACTGCCCAGTGGCCGGATTGAAGGATACGGAACGGAACTTACTATCAGAACCCTGGGCAGGCTTTCTACTCCTGATGAATTCAACAGGATGATAATCCGGGAGAGCGCCGGTTCCGTGATCCGTCTTCAGGATGTCGGAAGGGCAGTTCTGGCGCCTGAAAATGAGCGCACTATCCTACG
>CAYWHQ010000568.1:0-1967 GCA_964457665.1 uncultured Prolixibacteraceae bacterium
GGTGATATATATTAACAAGGACCGGATGGACCGGATGGCCTTTCCCGATTTCCCCCCGTTTTTTTGTAAAAAGAACAGGTATAATGGCCACTGGGCCGGTGTTGGACTGGGTTTTAATGGATACGTAAACAGCGATCTCAACATGAATCTGGATCCGAAATATGCCTACATGAATCTCAATACAGCCCGGAGCCTTGTCATCAACCTCAATCCGGTTGAACTGAACCTGAATCTCGTTAAAAACAGGTTTGGACTCACCTCCGGGATTGGATTTCAGCTAAGCAACTATTATTTCACAGGAAACTATGCCCTCATCTCCGACTCAGCTTCACTGGTCGCTTTTAAAATCACCGACGCCAACAGAAATGAGGTCGACCTGGTCAGAAATAAATTGTTTGTCAGCTACCTCAACATACCCATCTTGTTTGAATACCAGACAAATTCACGCCAGCGGCTGAACAGTTTCCATGTTGCTCTTGGTGTTATCGGGGGTGTCAGGATCGGATCCTATACCAAACAGGTTTATAATAACTGGAATCAAACCTACTACCTCTCCAACGACCAGGGTCAGCTGATAGCCTCCTATTACACCGACAAACACTATTCCCGCCGGCACGATCCATACCATCTTCAGGCGTTCAAACTCGATGCCACCATGCGGATCGGATGGTCATTCCTGAATTTCTGGGCGACCTATTCGCTGACACCCATGTTCCAGAAGAATAAAGGTCCTGAACTCTACCCGTGGACGATCGGAATCCAACTGGCCGGCTGGTAACCATTCAGGCAAAGAACCGCTCTTCGAAATTTATCAGATAGAGTTTTCGCGTGGCCCGGGTCACCGCGGTGTACAACCACCGCGTGAAGTCCCGGGTCACCATTTTTTCGTTCAGATAACCCTGGTCTACAAAAACATTCTCCCACTGACCACCCTGGGTTTTGTGACATGTGAGCGCGTAGGAGAACTTTACCTGGAGTGCATTGAAGTAGGGATTGACTTTTACCTTCTCGATCTTACCCCGCCTTGAGGCGATTTCCGGATAATCCTCCATGACGGCTTGGAACAACCGGTTGTTCTCAGTCTGGTTTAAAGCCGGCGAATCAGCCATCAGGGTGTCGAGGATAATCTTTACATCGAGGGGTTTTTCATCGGGATAGTCAAGAAACCTGATCGTGACATCGGCAAACCTGAAGCCGTACATCTCTTCTATCTTTCTGATCCTCAGTAGTTCAACTATATCTCCGTTGGCAATAAATCCGGCGCCCGAATCCATGGGCAACCAATAATAGTTGTTTTTAACCACCATCAGATAATCACCGGCAGAAATCTCCTCCTCATGAAAAAGGATACGGCGGCGTATCTCGCGATTATAGAGGTTCGCTCTCTTGTTTGAACGGCATATGACCACAGTGCTTTCCATCTCCCTGCCTGAGAAAGCTTCTTGCAGCAACTCTTCAAGCTCGCTGCCGGTTATCCTAAATACATCACTGAAATCCTTCAGCTCAAAAAGCGGAAAGTCGGGTTTCTGCAAAGGTACCTGCCGGCGCAAACAGGTTGCATTCATCAGGATACCAGATTCTTTAGCCTGCCTGACAACTTCTGTCAGTTCAAAACCATCGGTATGTAGCTGGTAATTCGACCTGAGGTAAGCCATATCAAGCGCCGGACTGTAATCCAGCCCTACAGGAGGGAGTTGTGCAGCATCCCCGATGAACAGAAGCCTGCAGTTCTCCCCTCCGAAAACATAGGCGAAAAGATCATCCAGCAGACTCCGGCCGGCAAACAAAGCTCCATCCGGCACAATCTGTGCAGGAATCATGGACGCCTCGTCAACAATGAACAAGGTATGCTTGTGGTAATTGGTCTGAAGCTTAAGATCGATCGTTCCTTCACGGGTGGTCCTTGCAAGATAGATCTTTCGATGCACGGTATGGGCAGGTTTCCCGGTATAGGATGCCAGTACCTT
>CAYWHQ010000569.1:0-1966 GCA_964457665.1 uncultured Prolixibacteraceae bacterium
GGAAAGTGATATTCCTCGGACAAATACCCTTCCAGTATCTTCACCCGATCACCCTGGCAGCCGATATCGGACTCTCGATCGAAAAAGATGTGAGCCTGAATTACCATTATTGCCTTCCCAACAAGTTTCTCGACTATATTCAGGCCTGTGTCCCGGTTTTGATCTCTCCTTTCCCCGAGATGAAAGCCATTGTCGATCGTTATTATATTGGTGAGATCCTCGAAAGCCATGATCCGCAGCATATCGCGTCCAAAATTGACGGAATGCTCAAAAACACCCGGCTCTTTTCGATGTATAAGGATAACCTGAAAGTTGCCGCGGCAGAACTTTGCTGGGAATACGAAGAGCCGAAACTTGCCGGCATGCTTTCGGTAAAGAACAGGGACCATGCATGAATCCCATCTCCATATCGTTTCGTTCGATGTTCCCTATCCTCCCAATTACGGGGGAGTGATTGACGTATATTATAAAATCAGGGAGCTGGCACGGCATGGGGTGAAAGTGCATCTACACTGTTTCGAGTATGCTCGAAAAGAGGCGCCTGAACTCGAACCGGTCTGTTTCAGGGTTCATTATTACCCGAGACTTACCGGATGGAGGTCGAACCTGAGCCTGTTGCCCTATATCGTTCGCAGCCGCCGGTCGGACGACCTGGCTGAGAATCTGCTACGGGATGATTACCCGATCATCTTCGAAGGGCTGCATTCCTGTTATTACCTGGGAGATAAGCGGTTTGCAGGAAGACTGATGGTTTACCGTGAAAGCAATATTGAACATCACTATTACCGGCACCTCGCCATGGCTTCGCCCGGACTTAAGCGAAAGATCTTTTTTTTCACCGAGAGCATCCGTTTGCAACTTTTCCAGCGCAGGCTGCGGCATGCAAGCCTGATGCTCACCGTGTCGCGTGCCGATTTGCATTACCTTCAGTCGAGGTTCCCGGGCCATAAAATCCTGCTGCTACCCAGTTTCCATGCGGAAGATACGGTGGATATACTTCCCGGGCGGGGATCCTACGCCCTGTACCATGGTAAACTCAGCGTTCCGGAGAACGAACAGGCCGCCCTGTACCTGATAGAAAAGATCTGGCAGGATGATATGCCTGAACTGATCGTGGCAGGCATGTCACCTCCGGCCTCCATCCTGAAAGCAGCTGAACGGAAAAAAAATATCAGGATTTCTGCAGACCCCAACGAGGCGGAGATGACAACCCTTATCCGCAATGCGCATCTGCATATCATGGTGACATTCCAGCCGACCGGTCTGAAACTAAAACTGCTGAGAGCACTGTTCAATGGCCGGTTCTGCCTGGTGAACAGCCGGATGCTCGCCGGAACAGCCCTTCATGACATATGCGAAACGGCCGACGAACCCGGTGCGATGAAGGAGCTTATCCATAAAATTTTCCGGAGGGAATTTACCCCCGAAATGATACAACATCGCAGCAGGATTCTGGAGTCGATGGGTTACCATAATGAAAAGAATTGCAAAATGCTCCTCGAAGTATTAAATTTGTCTTTCTAAAATACGACCTATGAAAAAGATACTAGTTCCCGTCGACTTCTCGGGTCATACCAACATGACAGTCAGCTATGCCCTCGAACTGGCAGGTCAAAACGAAGCCGAAATCCGCTTTTTTCATACCTACTTTGATCAGATCATTCTGGCCGACAGTGGTTTTCCCGACACACTTGATATGTCAACAGTATATAACGAGGAGCTGATGAAGGAGATATTCCGGATGGCCGGGCAGAACATGGAGGAGCTTGTTACCAGAACTACAGGGCTGGTTGCGGAAAAAAAACTTCACAATATCACGATCACATCCACACTGGTCGGCGGAGAGATCGAACACGAGCTGAAGGTCATCTGCAAGGAATACCATCCTGATCTGGTCGTGATGGGCACACGCGGAAAAGGGAACAACCTGAACGTATGGGGAAAAGTCTCCACCTATATCATCGAC
>CAYWHQ010000570.1:0-1965 GCA_964457665.1 uncultured Prolixibacteraceae bacterium
GGCCCTGCAAGATTCCTTCGTAAGCTTCGGGTTCCAGGCACTGAAAGGAGAGGTCTTCCAGTTGTTGTTTGAGCCAGTCGATGCCCAACCGGCCGGCCAGTGCGGCATAGATGTCACGGGTTTCCTGGGCCAGCATGTGATGGCTGGCGTCAAAGCGGTGTTGGAGGCTTCTGATCTCGTGAAGCCGTTCCGCCAGTTTCACCAAAACGACCCGGACATCGGTGGACATGGCGAGGACCATCTTCCTGATGTACTCGGTCTGGCGTTCCTGGCGGGTCGTAAAGACCAGCTGGCTGACCTTGGTCACGCCTTGGACAATGCGGGTGATAGCGGGGCCGAAATTTTCTTCCAGTTCTTCCGGGGTGACGTCCTGTTCCGCCATCACGTCATGGAGCAGCCCTGCGGCGATGGTCTCCTCGTCCAGCTTCATGCGGGCGAGAATCCCCGCCACCGCGAGGGGATGATCGAGGTAGGGTTCACCCGGCAGGCGCATGCGACCGTGGTGGACCCTCGCACTGAAGACGTAGGCCTTTTCGAGCAGCGCCGCATCAGCTTCGGGATGGTAGCTCAGCACCTGATCAACGATTTCAAAATAGCGCACAACCACGATCCTGCTCAGAGAGAAGGGAACCCAACAACCTTCTCCATCCTCATCTTATATCCACGAAGACACCCGGAGGACACGAAGCAATGGCCTCGAGCTCTTCGTGTGCTTCCTGGGGAGTCATCAAGTCAAGAGACGTGAAACTCGCTTTTGGACAACTTCCCACTACTGTATGGTTTCGCCTGTCATTTGCGCAACTTCCCACAGGAGGCGACCGAGTAATTCGGCTTCGGGGACTTTTGCCACACGCTCGCCTTTCTTAAAAAGAATACCCTGGCCACGCCCCCCCGCAATGCCGACGTCGGCTTCCCGGGCCTCGCCGGGGCCATTCACCACACATCCCATGATAGCCACCTTCAGCGGGGTTCGTATCATTCTAAGCATCCGTTCGGCTTTCTCAACCAGGGGAATGAGATCGATTTCGGTGCGCCCGCAGGTTGGGCAGCTGATCAACTCCACCCCCCGCTCACGGAGTTTCAGGGCCCGCAGAATGCTGTAGGCAATCGGGATTTCCTCTTCGGGAGCGCTGGTGACGGAAACTCTCAGGGTGTCACCCAGGCCTTCAAAGAGCAGAATGCCAATGCCGAGCGCGGACTTGACCGCTCCGTCAATCACCGTTCCCGCTTCGGTAACCCCCAGGTGGAGCGGATAGTCGGTCTTGGAAGCGAGCAGCCGATAGCAGGCAATGGTATCCAAAACGTCGGACGATTTCATGGAAACCTTGAGAAGATCGAAATCGAGATCTTCCAGCAGACGAATATGCCGCAGGGCGCTCGCCACCATTGCCTCGGGGGTGGCGTGCCCATACTGAGCCAGCAGGTCCTTTTCCAGGGACCCACTGTTTACCCCGATACGGATGGGGACCTCACGCTCCCGTGCCGCGGCGACGACCTTGCGGACTTTTTGCGCCCCGCCGATATTGCCGGGATTGAGGTGCAGTCCGTCAACCCCAGCCTGTAATGCCTGCAGCGCCAGGCGATGATCAAAATGGATATCGGCAATGAGAGGGATGCCGATCTCCCGTTTGATTCTTGCCAGTTGGTCGGCGGCTTCCCGATCCGGGACGGCGACGCGGACGAGCTCACAACCGACCTCCTCCAATCGCTTGATCTGGGCCACGGTGGCTTGCCAGTCGCGGGTGTCCGTATTGGTCATGGACTGCACCACCACCGGGGCTCCTCCGCCGATGGGTACGCCTCCGATTGCGATGCGGCGCGTGCGCCGCCGCCCTGCTGAAGAGTTCAGTGGGTCCAAGGGATATCCTTTCCTGCAAAGCCCCCGGCTCATGCTGCCGGGTCTTTTTCAAAAAATCACTTCCCTATCAGCTTGCGCCATAGTAAGTGATACCGATTTCAGCTGGC
>CAYWHQ010000571.1:0-1960 GCA_964457665.1 uncultured Prolixibacteraceae bacterium
TTTGCAGGGTGAAACACCGGAGTTCTAATATTGCCCTCCTGCTGGCCATCCTTTATCTGTTTCCGATAGGGTACCAGACCGTTCATAAAGTCCTGCATAAGGGACTTTCTGATTGCGACAATTCCTGCTGCACCATTTCCTATCCTGAGGAAAATCAAATCTGCCATCCTGAATCGCATTCATCAGCGGAGCAGGCGAACGGCCTGAGAACCCAGGATGGCCCCTGGTTGTCTCCGGAGGAATCATCCTGTCCGGTTTGTGATTATACTTTTACATTGACCACAGAACCGGAAACTATGGTTGATTTGCAGGGGCTCACTATTGCCCTTGCGGGCATTTCATTGTATATCCCGGATGTTCCGTTCACCTTTTCAGGCTATTGTTCATTCCTTCGCGCCCCTCCTGTACCTGATCTCCTTTTGGCCTGAGTCCTGGCCGGAGGATTATGCGACATGCATGCACATGTCGGCCATCTCTCTTGTTTGTTATTTCCTGTGACAATGGATTAGATTTTTTCTGGTATTACAGAGCTGGAATCTGATTTCGGCAAAGCCATTGAACCGGATACACTGAGGTTATGCGAATATTGTTGTTGTTTTGCGTTTTATTTTCTGCATCTCTCCTTTTTTCTCAATCAGTAACCCTGAACGGACGGGTGGTTGATGAACGGAATCTTTCACTTCCCGGAGCAACCGTCAGGCTGAACAATACAAAAATGGTTTTCCAATCCGGGAAACACGGTGAGTTCAGCATTCAGTTACCTGATACAGGTAGGGTTTTATTACAGGTCAGTTATGTCGGCTATCAGGAGAAAAGGGTGGATCTGTCGCGAACCGGTGTGGCTGATACCCTCATCATTCAACTGACCCCTGAGGTTCAGCAGCTATCGGAAGTGCAGATCAGGGACCGTCATGCAGAAATGCGCAAACGTGAGGAGACCCGCAGCCTTGAAGTGGTGGAATCTTCTTATATCCGGCAACACCTCTCAGGAAGCCTGATGCAGACCATCGACCGGCTTCCGGGAATCTCCACGGTGGAGATCGGCTCAGGTCAGTCCAAACCCCTGATCCGGGGTCTTGGTTTCAACCGGGTGGTGGTAGCCGATCATGGGATCAAACACGAAGCCCAGCAGTGGGGCGCTGATCACGGTCTGGAGATCGACCAGTTTTCGGTCGAGCGGCTGGAGGTAATCAAAGGACCGGCTTCCCTGAAATACGGTTCGGATGCCATCGGCGGACTGATCGAGACCGACCAGTTAGCGATCCCCGAACCGGAGAGTTCCGGAGGGTCGGCCGATCTTACCGGCAACAGCAACAACGGATCGGTTGGAGCTTCCCTCATGCTCTTTTCCCGGCAACGGAAATGGTACGTGAAGTCGAGGCTTTCGGCGGTGGATTATGCCGATTACCGGGTCCCGGTCGACAGCGTGACGATCAACGGATACCGGATCCCGCTGGTCAATCACCGTCTTCGGAACACAGCCGGGTCGATGCTGAACGGAGGAGTGACTTTGGGAAGGGTGGATAACAGGAGCTCTGTTTCGCTTTTCCTGTCAGATTACTATGCAAAATCTGGATTTTTCGCCAACGCTCACGGGATCATGCCCCTTAATACCGATTCCTCATACGATCTTTCGATCAGGGATGTCCAACTCCCCTTCCAATGGGTGAATCATTTCAAAGCTATTCTCAATGCTGTTGTATTTCATGGCAGGAACAAATCGGAACTGGAAGTTGGCTGGCAATACAATTTCAGGCGTGAACTGAACAACTATTACCAGCATGGCTATATGCCACCTGTACTCCCCGACAACCTGGGTTTTTCTCAGGATCTGGCCCGTGAGTTCCGAAAGCAAACCTTTTCACTGAATTACAGGGTTACTCTTCCCGTGGGGGAGAAACAAACTATTATTTCCGGAATAAACAGCGAATACCAACGCAACCGGATCGCCGGTTGGGAT
>CAYWHQ010000572.1:0-1957 GCA_964457665.1 uncultured Prolixibacteraceae bacterium
AATCATGAAAACCCAGAATACCCTTGCAGGCCGGGTAGCAGGCGGCGAAGGCCGGGTCTCCGTAGCCGATGGCTGTAATTTCCACCCGTGGTGCGTTTCTTTCCCCCTGCCAGTTGTTCAATGCATATGCTTTTCCGACGAAGGTGCAATAGTCTCCGGAATTTTGCGACGGCTGTTTTAATTTTTCGGGGTCGAGCACGGGCATTATGTTGGCATCTTCATCATCGGTGATCGTGTCGCTTTCAATTATCCAGGCTCTGGAAATCAAATTCGGCTTGTCGGATTCGTCCTGATCCCAGAAGCGAACGACCAGCCACCGGTTCGGGATAAGAGGAAAATCCGGGATGTCACCTTCCTCTTCAGCTAAACCATGAGTTAAACCGTCCGGCAGCGCCCAGTGCAGATGAACACCCGGTTTGTGAAGGTTGCTTTCCGGTTCTTCAAAGGCAGGACGTTCAATCTGCCGGCCGAGAATCTGCTTTTCGCTGATTTTTGCAAAATCAGGCTTCAAATTTACCCATTTGGCGCCGGTGGCATTACCGACAACCAGGGCTTCAATATTAATGGGAACTAATAAGTGCAAAGCGCTCATAATTAAGTCCTGGTTTTTAATGGTGATGATTTAATGTTCAGTTGATAAGTAAATTCTCCGGCAGCCTCGATCAGCTCTACGGCAAATTCCGCAGAGGTGAATTTCCCCTCCTTCAGCTCGTCTTTATTCGACAGGATTTCCTTCATTGCGGCGGCTGTCTTGGCGATATTGATGACGCCCGGATATTTTGGCTTTTCTCCCTGATCGCGCATCGGAATCGGCAGGATAAGCTCCTTATCATCTTTATCCACCAGTAGCGTACCAACCTCCTTTAGATTTTTATAGCCCAGTTCGCGCAGTGCCTTGGTACAGGAGAGGGCCCCTGTTTCACGGGTAACTCCGAAGTGAAGACCTTCCTGCGGCTGCCTGATCACCAGTTCGGCAATAATACCGTTGAAGATACCCAGCATGACATCTTGGGAAAGCTGTTCGATGCGCAGGGGATTAAGCGGGGCGACATGATCCTTTTCCAGCCTGGATTTCTGTTCTTCGGTAAGGTCCTCCTGAGGCCATTTCTTCCATTCTTCAGCGGAAAGTTTTTTGTATGCCATGACTTCCAACCCGCGCCAGCCCTCGACCACCGGGGATCGTAAAAGGAAGCCGGTTAACGGCCAATCGAGGCCGGCATTGCCTTCGGGGAGTTCAACGCCTTCGTGCTCCAGCCGCAGGCGGTCACGGATTGAAGCGGCTTTTTGTTTGACGGGATTTGTTTGATCGGGGGTATTCGGCTGGCCCCACTGATTCATCGCCCGATAGATGATAAAATCTCCATAACAAATGCTGCCTATACTGCATGCAAACATCACGAGGTACTGAATCCAGATGGGATCAAGGAAGAAAAACCGCAGGGAACCTTTCTTTTCGTCATTACCCCCGGGCAGCATCGCCTCCTCCGGAATCAGGTAATGAAAGGGCACACCATACAGGAGCACGAGTCGGCCCAGCCAGGAGGATACCTCGTCCAGGACAGCCTTTTGTTTGTCTTCGGGCATGTTCTTTAACAGGTCATTAGACTGCTGTCCGATTTCATTCAGGAGAGATTTAGAATCAGATTTCGTCATTTTTCACCAAAGATCAGGGAACGATTATCGGCTTTCAGATTTTTCCCTATGGCGTTATTTAATGAGTTCATTAAACTTTCCTCTAAACTTAAATATTGCGGCGGCAATTTCTGTGTGTTGCGCAATAAATCAATCTCCTTCTGACGCATTTGCCGTTCTGCCTCCTGTCGGATCATCTTTCTTGCCCGGTTCAGAGCCAGGGCAAAGCTGTGGTTTTGCAGCGCAAGGAGACGGCCGATTTGCCAGGCGGCTGCGTAGGTGACATCGAAGAGTCCCGTATCCGGGTCGTAGTGCAAAAGTTCGT
>CAYWHQ010000573.1:0-1955 GCA_964457665.1 uncultured Prolixibacteraceae bacterium
TGCTCTTCTTTTTCGATTGCGAAGCTGATGATGGTATCGATGGTGCTGCACGAAATGGTTGTCATAGTTCCCTCGGATTGCATCAAAATAGGGTTATTGTTGGCTTATCAAGTGAGCGATGCTGACAGAAAGAGGATCTTGGTACCCCGATGCCCGCCTATTGCCCTGTTTCAAAAAGGGAGACGAAGGCAAAAGCGGAGACATCCACCAGCCCAAGATCCGTGAGCTTCAGTTCGGGGATTACGGGAAGGGCGAGAAAGGAAAGGGCCATGAAGGGGTTGGTCAGGGTTGAACCCCAGGCGGCGGCCAAGGCCTTGAGTGCTTCCAGGCGTTCGACCACCGCCGGCAATGGCTGATCCGACATGAGCCCGCCAATGGGCAGGGGGAGCATCTCTAAAGGACCGCCGTTAGCGCCGATGGCCATGCCTCCCCCCATCTTTCTGACCGCATCAACGACCTGCAGGATATCCTCGTCATCCCCGCCAGCTGCTATGAGGTTGTGAGAATCGTGAGCCACCGTCGTGGCGATGGCGCCCTTGCGGAGTCCCAGCCCGTTTACGAAACCCACGGCCGGTGGTTGGTCGGCGACGTATCGATTATAGACAACCAGTTTCAAAAGATCGCGAGCACTGTCTGTCAGCACCCTCGAACCGTCAATCCGGGGTGGCACGAGCAGTTTCCTGGTAAGGATGGTTCCCTCCCGCACCCCGATTACGCGCAGGTCTCCCGATTGCGCGGGAACAGCCAGGTCCTCCAGCGCCAGGCGGGTAATCGTCATCGGGTTGGGGGGAAACGACGGCTGAGGCCACGCCTGAGGATCGAGGAGGAGCTTTCCGTCCCGAGCGACTTCCCTCCCGCATTTGAATACCCGCAGCGGATACCAGGGGTTGAGGGTGGGACTGAGGGTGAAGTCGGCCTGGAGGCCCGGAGCCAGAGCCCCCAGGTGGGCGAGCCGGAAATACCGGGCGGTGGTCCACGTAGCCAGGGTCAGTGCGAGCAGCGGGTCCATGCCGCGGGCCATCGCCTGGTTGACAATGGCATTCATGTGGCCTTCACGGAGGAGGTCATCCGGGTGGCGGTCGTCGCTCACCAGCATGCATCGGGGCCAGGTGTGCTGATCCACAAGGGGAAGGAGGGCTGCCAAATCTTTGGACTGACTGCCCTCCCGGATCATGATGTGCATCCCTTTGGTGAGCTTTTCTCGCGCTTCCGGCAGGGAAGTGCATTCGTGGTCTGAGCCGATACCCGCGGTGAGATAGGCGTTGAGCTGCCGCCCGCCCAGGCAAGGCGCGTGGCCGTCGCGGATGCGTCCCTGAAAAAGTACCAACTTGTCCATCACTTCCGGGGTGCCCTGGATGACCCCTGGAAAATTCATCATTTCCGCCAACCCGAGAAGCCGCTCATGGGGGAAGAGCGAGCAAAGATCGGCGGCGCGAAGATGGGCTCCCGAGGTTTCCAGATGAGACGCCGGGACGCAGCTCGGCAGGTTGAAATAGACTTCGAGAGGGAGCTTGCTGGTGGCCTCAAGGAAATAACGGATACCCGCCAGGCCAAGCACGTTGGCAATTTCGTGGGGATCGGCGACGACGGCTGTCGTTCCCCAGGGCACGACGGCGGCACAAAACTGAGATGGGCTCAGCATCGTGCTTTCCAGATGAATGTGGCCGTCGATAAAGCCCGGGCAGACATAGAGGCCCGAGGCATCGATCTCCTGCTGAGCGTCGTAGTCTCCCCACCCCAGGACCACGCCGTCGTATATCGCCAGGTCAACTTCCTCGACCCTGCCGGAAATCACACTGGCCAGCTTGGCCCGGCGGACACAAAGATCTGCCGGCCGCTTCCCCTGAGCCGCCTCAATTCGCCGAGCCAGTCTTGTGCTATCAACTTTTGCCAACCGTTCCCGTACCCTCATGGTTATCCGTCAAATGCGCAGGACTGCCAGTCGCCTGGCCAAG
>CAYWHQ010000574.1:0-1953 GCA_964457665.1 uncultured Prolixibacteraceae bacterium
TGATCGTTCCCAGTTGCTGTGCTGTGCCGGTAGCAAGAAAATCGATAGGGTTGGCCACCGATGATCCGGGATAGAGCTGTGTCAGAAGTGACTCAGCATCAGTTCCTGATATCCTGGGTACTGCCATCCCTCCGTGGGAGAGTGCATCGGTCAGCATTACAGCCGGGCCGCCGGCATGGGTGATCACGGCCATGTTTTTTCCCCGGAGAGCCGGATACATGAAAACCGAAGCCACGTTGATCAGGTCCTGCCGGCCATAACACCTGACGATCCCTGCTTTCCGGAACAGTGCATCAACGGCGACATCCGGACTTGCCAGTGCTCCGGTATGGGATGAAGCAGCCCTGCTTCCGGCTTCAGAGGAGCCTGCCTTTACGGCTGCAATCCGGCAACCTTTCCGGATGAGGGAAGCGGCGTGCTGCAGCAGCAGGTGTGGTTTATTTACCGTTTCAATATACAAGAGGATAACCCTGGAACTGGTCTCCGGATCAAAGCTCTGGTCGAGATGGGCAAGGATCTCCTCCACCCCGAGCTGTGCACTGTTGCCGACCGAAAAGACGTTCGAGAACTTAAGCCCGTTAGGAATTCCGGCCTCCATAATGAAGCATGCCGTTGCGCCGGAACCGGAGATAAAGTCGCACCCGCGGGGATCGAGTACCGGGACAGGCTGCGTGAAAACACCAGCATAACCGGGGGTAAGAACCCCGATGCAATTGGGTCCGATGAGTGATCCGCCATAATGGCTGATTGTTTCAACAATCTTTTTTTCCATTAATTTTCCCTCATGGCTCTCCTCGCTGAAACCAGCGGATAAGATAATGAAACCACGGGTATGCTTGTCGCGGGCAAGTATCTCGACCGTTTCCGGAATGAATCGGGCGGCAATGGCAATGATAGCGAGATCCGCTTCAGGCAGGTCTGATGGATCGCTGAAAGCCGGGATGCCCTGCACCTCGGTCTCCTTCAGGTTGGTTACATAGAGTTGTCCCTTGAATCCATTTTCCCTGATATTCCGGAGAACGGCCCCGCCCGGCTTCTGGATATCATTGGAACCGCCAACGACAACGATACTCCGGGGCTTTAGCAAAGCTTGATGAATCATGAATGCAACTATTAAGAATCAGAAAAACTTGACAAAGGGAATGAAGGGAGGTGTCTTCTGCCTGTATGCTTCCCAGTCGGGACGGCCGGCATATTTTTTTTCCAGCATCGGCACCCCCGAAACATACCGCAGCAGGAGTGTGATGACCACCGGGCTGATGACGGTGACCCAGCCTCCTTCCACGGAGAGGGCATAGAACCAGATCCCCCACCAGAGAAGGGCCTCTCCGAAATAGTTGGGATGACGTGAAAATTTCCAGAGGCCTGTGGTAATGATTTTACCGGTGTTAGATGGATCACGCTTGAATACCACCAGCTGATAGTCGGCGATGGTCTCGATCAGGAATCCGGCCCCGAACAGGATGATACCTATTGTATCCGTGATACCGAGCGGTCCCTGCGACCGGTAGTTGATATAATAAACAGGACTGGCGATGATGACAAGAAAGAGTCCCTGCAACATAAAAATCTGCAAGTAGCTTCTGGGTATAAAATACTTCCAGGTATCACGCCAGTGTTTGTAACGGAAATCTTCCCCGCGGCCATGGTTTCGCAGATAGATGTGTACCGAAAGACGCAATCCCCACAAGGTAACCAGAGCAGTCACGATCACTTTTCTGAGCCCGATATCCTGATTCTGCATGAATGAATAAAAGGCGACCAGGATAAAACCTATTCCCCAGTAGACGTCAACGATGCTGTTATCCTGTTTAATCAGGGCAATAACGAAAACCATCGTCATATAAAGCCAGACAAACAGTATGATATCGAAAAGCATCCTATTCCAGCATAAGGGAGACACAGATGACTCCCGGGCCGGTATTGGCGACCAGGGCAGGCGATGCATGATCA
>CAYWHQ010000575.1:0-1949 GCA_964457665.1 uncultured Prolixibacteraceae bacterium
ATAAATCTTATTCAAGGTAGCGGGCGATGTTTTGCAGGTGTTCGTCGTAGGTTTACATTGCATAAAAGCAATGTCGTAACCACCCCGGAGATTATCCTGAGGCGAAACTGACGGGATGGAACGGGTCTATGCTTTCAGGAGATTCATAATTGTCGGGATCTTTGCTTTGGTTTCACTGGTCTTTGTGATACGTCTTTTTTATATCCAGATCGTAGCTGACAAGTATGTTCTGTCGGCCACCAATAATGTTTTGCGTTACATGACGCAGTATCCTGCCCGGGGACATATCTATGACCGTTTCGGGAAACTGCTGGTATATAATGAAGCTGCCTATGATCTGATGGTCATTCCCCGTCAGGTGAAGGATGTGGACACTGCGACCCTTTGCCGGCTTATCGGTATAACCAACATAGAGTTCAGGGAACGTATGAAAAAGGCCAGGGGTTATTCACGATATAAACCCTCACTTTTCGAGGCCCAGATTAGCCGCGAGAATTACGGCTACCTTGAAGAAAAGCTATTTCTTTTCCCCGGCTTTTTTGTGCAGCCACGCACACTCAGAAAATACACACATCCCGTTGCAGCGCATACCCTGGGGTACATCGGGGAGGTAAATCCCGACATGATCCGGAAGAATCCCTATTACAAGCCGGGTGATTATATTGGTATCAGCGGGATCGAAAAATCGTATGAAGAACTTCTCCGGGGCAGAAAAGGAATGAAGATCAGGGTAGTGGATGTGCATAACCTCGACAAAGGCAGCTTTCAGGATGGAAAATACGACACTACGGCAATACCGGGGACGGATCTCTGGTCGTCTATTGATGTGGAGCTTCAGCAGTATGGTGAGTGGCTTATGACCAACAAGAAAGGCAGTATTGTGGCCATCGAACCCTCCACCGGGGAGATTCTGTGCATGGTATCAAGCCCCTCGTACGATCCGAACCTGCTTGTGGGGAGGGTCAGGAAGAACAATTACACCATACTCAGCCGGGATACAGTTTTAGTGCCCCTTTTCAACAGAGCTCTTATGGCATTATATCCGCCGGGTTCCACCTTTAAACTGATCAATGCGCTGGTTGGCCTTCAGGAGGGAGTTCTTACCCCTGAAACCCGGTACGGCTGCCCGGGGGGTTTTGCCATCGGCGACGGGAAGGTGGTGGGATGTCATCCGCATTACTCCCCGCTGGATCTGGAAGAATCAATCCAGCATTCATGTAACACATATTATTGCAGGGCATTCAAGGCGATGATCGACAACCGTAATTACTCTGGTACACGCGAAGCCTATGTTGCATGGCGCAGACATGTCATGAATTTCGGACTGGGCAGAAAGCTCGGGATCGATCTTCCCGGCGAACTGAATGGCAATATCCCCTCCCCGGAATATTACGACCGGTACCACGGCAAGGGGCGCTGGAGGTCGAACACCATCATTTCTCTGGCAATCGGCCAGGGAGAGATCGGGATAACGCCTGTTCAGCTGGCCAACCTCACCGCCACCATCGCCAACAGGGGATGGTTCCATACACCCCATATCATCCGTGCCAGCGGTCATGCCGACAGTCTTCTTGTCAGGCGTGCCATCCGGCAGAATTCAGGAGTCGATCCCCTTTATTTTGTGACGGTAGTCAACGGGATGGAAAAGGTTGTCACCGCAGGAACTGCTACCGGTGCACGGACCGACAGCATTATCATTTGCGGGAAAACAGGAACCGCGCAAAATCCTCATGGCAAGAACCACTCTCTGTTTCTTGCATTCGCACCGAAGGACGATCCGAGGATTGCTGTTTCGGTGGTGGTGGAGAACTCCGGGTACGGAGCCACATGGGCGGCTCCCATTGCCAGCCTGATGATCGAGAAGTATATCACCCGCAAAATTACCCGCAAAGATCTGGAGGAACGGATGGTTAGCGGAAACCTGATATCTGTAACCTGGTTAATGAATG
>CAYWHQ010000576.1:0-1949 GCA_964457665.1 uncultured Prolixibacteraceae bacterium
TTGTAATCCCGGTTCACTGAAAAGGCAATCTCCGAAACCACACTGTCAATCTCTTCTTTTGGGATAAAAAGCCTGAATGCTTTATCCTTAATGATAATGATCTCTTTTTCCATATCGTTCCTCACAAATATACAAATAAGACCAGAACTGATTATTTTTGCAAAAAAACAGACATTATGAAACCATTGGTCAGTATAATAATGGGCAGTACTTCCGACCTGCCGGTGATGGAAGCAGCCGCAAAATTTTTAAATGAGATGCAGATACCCTTCGAGATCAATGCCCTCTCCGCCCACAGAACTCCTGAAAAAGTGGAGAATTTCTCGAAGAACGCCTCCTCCAGAGGCATTAAAGTCATTATTGCTGCAGCAGGAATGGCTGCACATTTACCGGGTGTCATTGCATCAATGACCACATTGCCGGTCATCGGAGTACCGGTGAAAGCTTCGCTCGAGGGTCTTGATGCCCTCCTGGCTATCGTTCAGATGCCCCCCGGTATTCCTGTGGCAACGGTCGGAATCAACGGTGCCCAGAACGCTGGTATACTGGCCGCAGAGATACTTGCGCTTGGTGATCCGGCTATCAGCAGCAGACTGACAGTTTTCAAGGAAAACCTGAAGAAAAAGATCGTTCAGGCCAACGAAGAGCTGGCTGCCGTCAGTTACGAATACAAAGTCGACAAGCCACAGTAAAGATTCTGTTGACAACCATCGCCAGGATGATGCCGGTGAGCATACCGCCGAGCACATCCCCGGGATAATGTACTCCCAGCGCAATCCTCGAATAACCGATGAGCATTGCCCAGGAAATAAGTATAATCCAAACGATTGTTTTTTTAACCAGCAAGCCCATGGTTATTGCCATGGCAAAAACCTCCAGGGAATGCCCCGACGGGAATGAATGGCCTCCCCCATCGGTCAGTTTCTGCACCTGTTCGTGTGAATAGAATGGCCTTTCTCTCTCAAAGATCTCCTTCAGCAGAGCGGTAAGCAGAGCAGAGAGGATAAGTATAACAGCCAGTTGCAGGGCCATGCGCCATCCCGGATTCCGGAACCGGTGAACCGACAGTACCAATAAAATCATTCCAAGACTGATATAGGTTGTTGCGGAAGTTAGCCACTGTAAAATGCCATCCAGGGATTCCAACCGGTTCAGATGGATCCAGTGGAGGAGTTCGGCATCAATTTCAGTCACCATGCTTCAGTTTGTGGATGATCATCAGGCCGTCCCTTAAAGGGAGCAGCATCGATTCGACCCGCCCATCATTTACGACAAAGTTATTGAATTCCATAATCCCCCTGGTATCACGGTCGGGATTTATACCGGGATGGATGACCTTGCCGTCCCAAAGTACATTATCGGCAATGATCCACCCTCCCACCCTGATCCGGGGAAACAGCATCCGGTAATAGGTCAGGTAATTCTGCTTATCCGCATCAAGGTAAACCAGATCCCAGATTTCGTTGATGGATGGGATCACTTCAATGGCGTTCCCTATGTGCAGCCGGACACGGTCACTGATTCCTGCCAGCTGCAGATACCTCTGAATGATCTCTTCCAGTTCGGGATTCTGTTCGATGGTATGGATCTCTCCCCCTCCTTCCGCCAGGCATATTGCCGAATATCCGGTAAAAGTCCCAACCTCCAGGACTTTCGCCGGTTTCATCATTTTAACAATCATGCGCAGGAAGCTGCCCTGCAGATGTCCTGCCATCATGCGGGGGTACACCTGCGTAAGATGCGTCTCTCTCTGGAGCTGATGCAGGATTTCGGGTTCCGGGGAGGTAAATCTCCCTGCATACTGGAGTATTCCCTTCAGTTCCATCTCAAAATCAATGAAATATAAGATAACTTAACGCCGATTCCCGGAAAACCTGCCGGGTAATATCCATCAGTTCCCCGGCACTTACATTGTCGATGCGACGGATCATCTCTTCAACTGTCTCAAC
>CAYWHQ010000577.1:0-1944 GCA_964457665.1 uncultured Prolixibacteraceae bacterium
GCATTGAAATATTCAAAATAGACTCCGGCATTCATGTATTCTTTATTGATAAGCGTTGCTACATCTCTGCCGAAAACATCTATAATTTTAAGGGTAATGGTAGAATTTCTTTTCAGTTTAAATGAGAAATGGGTACTTTCTCTGAAAGGATTAGGATAATTTTGTTCAAGGGCAAAAGGAATACCCGGGACTTCGGCTTCATCTACAGCAAGAATTACAGGGTCGATCAGCGCAGTCCAGACACTAAGGTTACTGTTTTCGAGACGGGTCCAGATAGGTCTGATCACATTATCATGGGCAGTAATGTTGTTATAATCGCCAAAAAACACATATGAACTGGGAACAAATGGCGACTCACTGATTTTGAAATTTGTGAAAGTCTGACAACCGTCTTTTGATACGGCCATAAAGACATCTGTGTTGTTATCGGAATATTCGCGCCGGTCGTAAAACACGAAATAAACATACCCTGTAACCTGGTCGATGGTCATCCAGGTAAAAAACTGGTGTTTGCCTTCCGGATCATCGTTAACACGGATCGGGACGGACCAGGTTTCTCCGCCGTCGGTTGATCTGACTACCCATACATCGGTATCATTTATTCCAAAACGTTGATCGGTCCAGTTGATATAGATGGTACCGTGATCAGGTCCGTTGCTGAGATCACAGCATGTTACGGGGAGTCCATTACACCGGTTAATGCCCGGGATGCTCAGGTCCCATCCGCCCGGGAAATCCGAGACAAAAATATCCTCGTCGAGCCATGTTTCCCCCTGGTCGGTTGATTTATCGAAAACAATCCCGGCAGGACCCGCCCAGGCTACATAGACTTCACCGTTTGGTCCCACGGCAGGTACGGCACCTTCGGTGGTATTATCGCTGTCGATGCAGTCGCCATCAACCTCGTTGATTCTTTTTGCCGTACTCCACGCTTCACCGTCATCCAGCGATTTGGAAAACATGATATTACTTCGGTCGTTCGGATTCGAGCTCCCGTAATCATCAAACTGTGTCCATGTGGAATAAATAATCCCGGTGTTCCTGTCGATGGCTACCCATTCCTTGTCCTGTGCCTTTGTGCCGTTCAGGCCCATGTAACTGCCGTCGTTCCAGGTAATACCACCATCCGTCGATTTCTGACAGACTATACGGTCGATCCAGCTTCCGGCAGGAGGATTTGAAAGATGGAAAAAGTAATAATGCCCGTTGTTGTCAACCATCAGGACCGGATCACCCCAAACGCCATGCGTGTTCGATGTAAGTATGCCTTTTTGCCAGCTTAGTCCTCCGTCTTCCGAATAATAATAGTTATTGATATTCGCACCGGCAACAAGCCTTTGTGTATTGTTGGGATCAATAGCAATGGAAGGCTCCTCGGGGTAATTTTCATTGCTGATCATCACATTTGGATGTTGTGCCGGCAGAAAACCAACTAAAAGCAACAAGAAGGACAATGTGTAAAATGACTTTTTCATACCTGATATTTTGAGACAAAAATAGTTGTTTTTTACTTCCTGCCTTTATGCTGCTGCATTTTCTGATTTATTGCTGCTGGTATTATCTTTATCAATAAAGCGTTAACTGTCAAAACATGATATTGAAATTCATGTGCAACCATCCGTTAATGATTTAACAATATTACTTTTGCCGGATCATATATATTTCCGTCAATGAAAAAATTAAGATTGTTATTCCTTCTGGCTTCAGCCGGATTGTTGTTTGGCTGTGGTTCCGACGAAAAATTCAGAACCGAAACGAGAACCGATTCAAATGGTTACAAGTATGAACTGGTTACCAACGATCCTCTTCAGGCGCGTATTTATACATTGAAAAACGGGCTGAAGGTGTTTTTATCTGTAAACAGGGATGAGCCCCGCATTGCCACCTTGATAGGAGTACGTGCCGGATCGGCCTATGACCCTGTTGAGACAACCGGCCTGGCGC
>CAYWHQ010000578.1:0-1936 GCA_964457665.1 uncultured Prolixibacteraceae bacterium
TTGTCCGGATCCTCAATTGAAGATTGGTCAGCGCACTGGCCAGGGATGGATCCTTCGACTGATCTTTCTGCATATTGATAAGGCTGACAAGGATGGCGAAGTTATTCTTCACCCTGTGATGAATCTCCCGCAGCAGGTTTTCCTTCTGTTCTATACCTTCCAAAATTTCCATCTCCTTTCTTTTTTGTTCTGTAATATCCCGGGTTACGCCGACAAACTCCCTGATCACCCCTGTTTCAGGATCAACCACCGGATTAAGTATACTTTCTGCCCAGAAAATAGTACCATCCTTTTTGATGGCTTTATATTCAAAACGGGCGGGACGATGATCGATCATCATACAATGAAGTTGCTCCTCCGCAAAGACAATGTAGTCGGGATGGGTAAGATCATAGGGTGTTTTGGAGAGTATCTCCGAAGGCTCATACCCGTATATGATCCTGGATGCCGGGGATGCATAGATCCGCTTTCGGTTTTTATCAATTTTTGTGATAAAATCGAGCGAGTGCTCGCTGATAAACCGGTAAATCCGTTCGCGTTCTTCCAGCTTTGTCTGGGCCTTTTTCCTTTCCAACATTCTTCCGGAAAGATCCCGGTTACGGTTCATGACCCGTTGCTGAGCTCTTTTGCTCTTGATAAACTGAAGGAAGAAAACGATGAGCAGTATCAGAGAGACCCCGGCTACTGATTCAACAATAACCAGCTGAAATTTATGATTGGCAAGGTTCAGTTCCCTGATTTCATTATCATGTATCAGTGTCTGGCAATAATGATTAAACGATCTGATCTGGCGGTCATCCTCCATAATCGAAAAATCGGTATTGACAGTAGCCGTTATCCTTTCAACCTTCGTTTTGGCATAAAAACGAAAGTACTCGAGCGCTTTCTCATATGCTTCATACTTCGTATAGTAATCTGAAAGTTTCTGATAGGCGTTCTCCAGCAGGTTCAGCCGGTGATACCTCCTGGCCATGTTCAGGCCTTTAAACATATATATCCATCCGCTGTCAGGAACCCCGAGATCAAGATAATCCCCTGCCACATTGATGATTGAACTGTTGATCTCTTCCCTGGATGAATACTTCTCCCTGATAGCCAACGCTTTCAGATTCCATTGCAATGCTTCCCTGTATTCCCCCAACCGGGAACAGGCATGCGCAATGCAGGTATAAACCGATCCGAGGGTATACGGTTCATCATGTTGAAAACGCCGGATAAGCTCCTTGTAAAAAACCTTTGCCTCACGATACCGGTCCTGATCAAGTAAAATACTTCCTATCGAGCTATAGACCAAAAATTGTTCGGGGACACTCTCACTCTTCTGGAAGTAAATCAGGGACTCATGGTAATAATCATTGGCTTTTTCATACATCCCTTTTCTCTGGTAGATCTGTGCAATCGACTTCAGGGCGCCTCCCGAGTTGAAAAGATCACCTGTTTTGCGCGAAAAGTCGAGTGCTTTCTGAAAAAACACGATGGCAGTGCTGTCTCTTTGCATCATCAGATTGATATCTCCGATGGTAAGATAGGCCTCGGTCAGGTTTTTTTCATCCTGAAGCATCCTGAATAATTTCACCGATGAAAGGCAGAACTCAAGCGAAGCATTAAAGCGTCGTCTTTGGGCCATGTATCTTCCCAGAAAAAGATAAGCGGAAGCTTTTACAGAATTGTTATTAAATTGTGCAGCATATCTGAATGCACTAATGGCATGCACAAAACTTTTCTCCGGCAGTGTGTCGGCAGTTGCCTCCGCCAGTTGAAGATATAACGCAGGTTTTTCGTGATCAACGGCATTTTCGAGTTGCCGGGTAATCTGCAGGATATCCGGCTGAGCGTTTCCGGCATGTGATCCTGATCCCGCTGAAAAGCCAAAAAATATGAAACCAATAAGAATGTGTTTTCTGACCTTCATACAAAAAGGAAACTCCGGATCATC
>CAYWHQ010000579.1:0-1935 GCA_964457665.1 uncultured Prolixibacteraceae bacterium
ATTCCAGGCAAGGTATTGATGATATCCAGTGTGTTCTGGAGTGTGCTTTTATCGTTTTCAAGCATGGAGTGATAGAGTGCTCCCCTGACGATTGATCCGATGTTGTTTCCCTGTTGCCTGATCACGGTGTTCAGGTATTCTTCATTCACCGAACGGAATATAATGCTGAACGAAAGAAAAAGAAGCAGCGATGAGCCAAGAATCATGAACAACACCCTGCTGTAAATGGTTTTCCTTACATGAAGGTATTTCACCTTCAGCATTCTCCAGCTTAAAATCCGTTTCCACGATCCTTTTAACAGTTTCATATCAGTCGGGTTTGGAATAATTCATGACGATTTTCAAAGGCAGGTCTGAAACCTTGTTGATACGGGGCAATATAAGAAAAAAACCGGACAGGAAGCCCGGTTTTTTTTCGCAATCAGCATTCCTTTTGTTCCAGAAACTCCCTTTGAAAATCCTGCCACAGTTCTCCGGGTAGTTCTGTGAGAATATGATCACGCAGTTCACCGCCATCCTGAAGGGTGACGGTACTGACCTCAGGAGAGTATTTCGGCAAACTTACTGCCAGGAAATCCCGGAATCTGGAAAGTTCTGAAGAGACCCACCGGGAAGCTGATTCTGCCAGATAATCACCTGCAGTATCCTTTTTCCAGTCGGAAGGCTTGATTTTGTATATCCAGCCTTCGTTGTAGGGATCCTCCGGAAGGAGGTCAGGATTTTCAGACAATGCGGTGTTATGGCCTACGATCTTTCCACTGACAGGGGCATAGATTCTGAGGTATTTACCTTCATGATGTAACTCCGCCATTGGTTCGCCTTTCCGGATCGATTCGCCGGGCTGTTTCAGGAAGTTCAGGCGGATGGCACCGGTAATGTGCAACAGCAGATCGTCCAGTCCGATACTTGCCACTCCTGATTTGGCAAGGTGAGCCCAGGTATGATTGCGGTTGAGATAAACACCCTGGGGAACTGTCAGGGAACTTCCTGTAAGCACTCCCACGACATGCCGGAGCTGTTTCCTGATGGAAACTTTCCGGTTCAGAATAACCATAAATGGCACCAGCAGGGCCAGAAATACAATGATGATCATGTATTCGATGCCTTTGGTGTCGAAGATGTTGTGATAACTGAAGCCGTCCATATAATTAGTGATTAGTGATTAGTGTTTGTGATCTTGATGCCGGGTTGCCCATTCGGGGCTGTCCTTAAGGACCGGCATCCGGTTGATGACCCAGCGGAAAATCCATATTTCTATAAAAATCACCGTGAGTGTTACAACAAATTCCATCCAGGAGGGTATGTACCGGACAGTATCCTCCCACCTGAAACCTATTATTGTAACATTCAATCGGTTAAGAATGATCCCAAGGATGGTCATGATGGCAGCGATCCGGATCAGGAGGATGTTGCTGCGCCGGTAGCTCAGGAAGAAAAGGATCATAGGCAGAAGGACAAAACCACCCATCTCAAGGAGCCACCAGTAACCCATAGGGGTTCCAAGGTAAGCCCAGTCCTTGTCATGGATAAACACCAGAAATTGCAGGAAAAGGTAAGCAAACATGGTTCCTGCGCAGATCTTCGACAGTCCGGTGAGGATCCTGTGTTGTGCCTGGTGGTTTTTCTCGCTGATCTGGCTGAAAAAAACCTTGTGACTGATCGATCCCTCGAATATCACCATTGATAGTCCGGCGAAGATGCTGGAAACGAAGAACATGATGGGGATAAATTCTGAATACCAGAGTGGATGTATCTTTTCTTTGGCCATCAGGTAGAGAGCTCCCAGTCCCGACTGATGCAAGGTAGAGAGGGTGATCCCAAATATCACGGCCGCGACGGTCATACCGGAGAGAAGCCGGTGGATACGTCTGGCTCCCAGCCATTCAGCGATCGCCGGCGAAAACTCAATGAGTTGTGCAATCATGTATAGCAGGA
>CAYWHQ010000580.1:0-1929 GCA_964457665.1 uncultured Prolixibacteraceae bacterium
CAACGAGCCCTCCTATATCCCTCTCATCGCAGCAAAGATTGCAGAGATCAAGGGAATCACGATAAAGGAAGTGGCGGAAGTCACAACAAGAGAAACCGCAAAAATATTCAATTGAAAATGGAGAATGAACAATCCTGTTTACTCGTTCACCTGTTAATCCACAAAGCATGAACACTCATTCCAGTATACTTGTCATTTACACCGGCGGGACAATAGGTATGGTGCAGGATCCGAAGACCGGAACCATGAAACCACTGAATTTCGAAAACCTTTACAGGTATCTGCCGGTACTGGAGAATTTTGATTACAGGATCGACTTTTATACCTTCGATCCGCTGCTGGATTCCTCAGACATGCAACCGGGTTTCTGGATAGAGCTTGCCGATGTGATTGAACGCCGTTATGAGGAGTTCGATGGGTTTGTGGTGCTGCATGGTTCCGACACGATGGCATACACTGCTTCGGCGCTCAGTTTTATTCTGGAGAACCTTAACAAGCCGGTGGTTTTCACCGGGTCGCAGCTACCGATCGGAATGGTGCGCACCGACGGGCGGGAGAACTTCATCAATGCCATTGAGATCGCCGCGGCACGGGAGGTAGATACTCCTTTGGTACCGGAGGTGACGATTTGCTTTGAAAACCGTTTGTACCGGGGTAACCGGGCCAGCAAGTTCAACGCCGAGAATTTCAAGGCATTCGTATCCGGCAATTTCCCCCTGCTGGCAGAGGTAGGGGTAAAGATCCGATACAACCGCGAGTACATTCTGAAGCCAAACTTCCGGAAATTAAAGGTGCACCGGGAACTCGACCCGAACATAGCCCTGCTGAAACTTTTTCCCGGTATCACTCCCGGTGCGGTGCAGGCGATCCTGGGGACAGAGGGGTTGAAGGCACTGATCCTGGAGACCTTCGGAGCGGGCAATGCTCCCACGGCATCGTGGTTTCTGGATATGCTCAAGGAGGCAATCGATCGCGACATCATCATTTTTAACGTAACCCAATGCAAGGAAGGAACTGTTGAGATGGGCCGGTACGTCACCAGTTCCGAGCTGGGAAAGATCGGTGTTGTCGGCGGTTATGACATCACCACCGAGTCGGCTGTGACGAAACTGATGTACCTGTTGGGTTGCGGCTACTCTGTTCCGTCGGTAAAACAGCTTTTGACGACCTCGATGCGTGGGGAGATGACGGTATGAATTTTTTTTATCTATCTTTGCACCCCGGCAAACCGCAAACAGGATTTTCCATGTGATCTTTTGCAATTTGCCACAAGATTCCGGAGAGGTGTCCGAGTGGTCGAAGGAGCACGCCTGGAAAGTGTGTGTACCTCAAAAGGGTACCCTGGGTTCGAATCCCAGTCTCTCCGCATACTGGAAATGCCGCCGTGAAGCGGCATTTTTTATGCTCGGGAAGCCATGAAGCTTGCTTCTATGGATTTCCGGGAATAAAAAATGATGGTACGGAGTACCGGCATTTCCAGGTTGATGTACCCCCACCGGGATCACGACCGCAGGGAGTAATCCCATTCTGAACTCCTTAATCAACTTTCTTTTGTCTTGACACAAAAGAAAGTTGCAAAGAAAAAGTCAAGGCTGACGAAAAATTGCCTGAGTGTCCGTTCATTCGGCTAAAACAAACGAACTCGGTCCGCCTCCGGCGTCCCTCAGACACCGTTTGTTTTTTAACGCCTCATTCCCTCCCACTCCGGGCGGCAATTTTTCTAAGGCCTTTATCAGCGCCTGCGGCGCTTTTTTCCCTTCGAACATCGAACATCGTTACATCGCTCCATCGTCACATCCATTATAATCAGGGCTTTAGAGTGAAACCTATTCACCATTTCAAAATTAATGCGGAGGTATTTCATTTTTGTTTAAGGTAAAGGGCTATCGGATTATAGAATGATTTTATGTGTATATTGCAATCCATGAT
>CAYWHQ010000581.1:0-1914 GCA_964457665.1 uncultured Prolixibacteraceae bacterium
TGTCGAATCCACAACGATAGTTCTGACAAGATCCCCGATGTCGGCTGTCTCACCACCCGTTGACCATATACCGATCCCGTAGCTCCTCATCTTTTCCAGGAAGGCTTCCGTTCCTTCAATGATTTCGCGGATCACATCTCCCGGGATCCGGTTTTTATTCCGGCCGATGGTGGATGAAACAAGTATGTTGTCGGTTGCGCCTACGCACAGCAGGTCATCCAGGTTCATCACGATGGCATCCTGGGCAATCCCGCGCCAGACCGACACGTCACCGGTCTCCTTCCAGTAAAGGTATGCCAGGGATGATTTCGTTCCGGCTCCGTCGGCATGCATGATATTGCACCACACCGGATCGCCTCCGAGAATATCGGGAACTATTTTACAGAATGCTTTCGGGAACAGACCCTTATCAATATTACTGATGGCGCCATGCACCTCCTCTTTTCCGGAAGAGACGCCACGTTGATTGTACCTGCTGTGATGGTCGCTCATCTCGTCAGTCAAATACGATCTCTCCTTCTTTCGTGTCGATGTTGAATGCACCGAATTTACTCAGGGTCTCACCGCCAAAAAGGATCGATGCAGGAATCTTTCTGTTGACTGTAACAGGGAGCTCCTTTACAATATTGCTGCCGATCCTGACTTCTTTGAGTATAAGAACCGCTTTATCGGCTACGGTTCCTTCTCCAAGAATTTTGGTAGCATCACCCTGAAAATCATCTTTGCCTATGACACCATCTTTTAACAATTTCATGACCGTAGCAGGTGATATGAAGCAATCCTTTTCCTTACTGTCGAATGTGAAAGTAAGTGTAATGCCGTTCACGTAACAGGTTGCTTCCAGATAGCCTTCGCGGGTCATGCTGTAAGGTATAACGTTTTCGTCGGGATTGACGATGATCTCGATCTGAGCCGGAGTGGTTTTTCCCGGCCTGGATTTGGGAATGTAATCGTTCCGGAGAATCGAAAACTCGGTGCGCCGGTTCATCTGGTGAGCAGCCTCCTTTACCTGGTTTCCGGGGAGGGTGTTGATCAGGGAATCAGTGAGGATAGTTCCTGCCTTGAATAAATATCCCTCCTTATTAATATCCCGTGCAAGTGTGCGGGGAACTCGTTCTCCATATCCCCTGGCAATCAGTCTCTGCGGGTCAATACCGCGGGTGATAAGATAATCAACTACCGACTGCGCCCTTTTCTGGGAGAGGATATCGTTTCGCTCGTCCGAATCCCTGGAGTCGGTATGAGATGCGAGTTCTATGACAATGGTCTCATTGGCATCGAGGGTCTCGATCAATCCCTGCAGCGAGTCCTGATATTGTGGTTTTAGATCCCATTTTGCCAGATCATAAAGGATGTCGGGGAGTACGACAGGTTTTTTGGGAATTGGCCTCATGATGAAATTTCTGACAAGGTCTTTGCTCTTTTCCAGTCCGACCGTTGTTTCCCTCCCTTTCTCGTTGAAATAGTCCTTGCGCGTAAGAAAGATGTCGTAGGTGGTGTTGGGGAAAATCTGGTTTTTGTTGAAACTGTAGAAACCTCTGTCGTCGGTGACATCCTCCAGCGTCTTGCCGTTTGTACCTGTGATTTTTACCTTCACGCCCGGGAGAGGCTGAAGTGTACGGTCGTCGGTGACGGTTCCCTCCAGGGTGAAGTATACGGGAGGAACGATAAAGGAATAGATGTCATCCCTGCCTTTGCCTCCGGGGCGGTTGGAGGAGAAAAATCCTTCCTCTGGCTCATCCGGATTGAATACGATCCTGAAATCATCGGCATGGGTATTGAGGGGATATTTCATGTTTTCCGGCGGTCCGAACTTCTCTCCGTTCCTGACCGACCTGAAGATATCCAGGCCACCCATGCCAGGATGTCCGTTTGAGGCGAAGTAGAGTACACTGTCGTTCCTTATGAAAGGGA
>CAYWHQ010000582.1:0-1907 GCA_964457665.1 uncultured Prolixibacteraceae bacterium
TCAGGAAGCCATTTATCCCGGACAGGATTGAATCTTTTCACCATAAAGCCTGCTTTTTCAAGTCTAGCCGGATAATCCTGCCCGTATATCCTAACATGGTCGAATTGCCCGAAATGTTTTTCACGTTCTTCAGATGAAGTGATAGAGGGATCTTCATAGGTCTGTTCCAGTATTTTGGATATCGGTACCTGTAAAATAGCCCATCCTCCTGGTTTTAGAACCCTGTAAATCTCTTTCATCGCTTTCAGGTCATCGATGATGTGTTCCAGTACGTGGTTGCAAATTACCACATCGAAAGTATCCTCCTCAAAAGGCAGGCTTGTGACGTCCAGCAAGTTGGTATTGCGGTCATAATAATATCCTTCCAGGTACTTGACCCCAGCCTTATATTCAATGTTGGGCAGCCCCGACAATAAAGCACGGATACATCCTTCGGGAGCGACATGGAATAGATGAATGGGAGCGCTGAAAATATTGGTTTTTTCTTTCAGGAAAAGCCAGACCAGTCTGTCCCTGTCAAGAGAATAGCATCTGGGGCAAACGTCGTTATGCCTGAAGCCTGCGCCAATGATTTTCTTTTCATAGATAACGGGCAGATCGAATCCACCGGGGAGAAACTTTCTGAACGATCTTCCGCAGAAAGGGCAGAAATACTTTGATCCCATGAACCAGAGCGAGGTCACTTTCTGGTATGCGCCGCGGATTTTTTTACCGAGCCAGAACGGGATCAGTTTTTTTATGATTTCTTTCATGACAGGTCATTGGTTTAATATGGTTATTTTCCTGGTAACAATGCCGTCGGGGGATGAAATACTGAGAATGTATATGGCATCACGCCCGGGTCTGACAGAGAGGTTGCGGGTATGTTTTCCCGGCGGAAAGAATTCGGGAGGGCGGTTCAGGAGTGTTCTGCCTGACAGGTCGCATAGTATAATCTGCAGGGTGACGGGCCGGAAGACTTCCAGGTGCAGAACAATGCTTTCCATGGCCGGGTGCATCACTGCATTGGCACTGAAGGATCCGCTGGCAGATGATTCGGGGATTGTGAGAAGGGCAGGGTCCTGACATTCGAAAGCTCCGATATCGTTTTTGATCGCAAAAGGTCTGATCCTGTATAACGCATCAAAGAACAGATCAAATCCGGGGATATTAATAGCAGCATTCACTGCTCCTGAGAATCGGGTAAGGTCAAAATTGCCGTGGGCGGCATCCACGAAATTAACATCGCCGTAATAGCGCTGAAAGAAGTTGGCGCTGCACATATTAACATCCATGGTCGGGTTGGCCTGGTTCACATAGGAGAGATTACCGACCTGGCTGAACGAACCAGGGTCAACTATAATATTATTGCACAGATCATATCCCGAAACATAGTTATTGATCATGATCCCGTAGCTTTTAGGAGAACAAATCGTATTGTGATAAATGGCGATCCTTGACGCTGGTATGGAGAGGTACTGCCCGCAAAAGATACCGTATTTCATGTAGGGAGAGAAGTTCCAGCCTGGTTTGTATGATTTTCCTGCAAGAAATATGGAGTTGTTGTAAATGGCGTGATCTCCAAGCGAAAAAACCTCAATACCATCCCCTTTTCCTGAGTCAATCCTGTTATTGTAGCAATCGCATCGTGATCCCCCCCCCAGCAGTATTCCGCTCATCTGCGATGTTTTTTCCGACTGACTGTCAAAACGAACGATGTTATTTCTTATTCTGCAGGCACTGTCGGTACTGGAGACCTGTATTCCGTCCCAGGCTGTATATTCGACGATGTTGTTATAGATCTCGACATTTCTGAGCAGATGGGGGTATACGGTAGTATCCTTTCCATTGCAGGAAAGTGTGTAGCCGAGGTAAAAAACGTTTCCGATGTACATTCCTTCCATTCCGGTGTGGTGGATATAGTTGTC
>CAYWHQ010000583.1:0-1896 GCA_964457665.1 uncultured Prolixibacteraceae bacterium
GGCGTTTGCGATCAGGATATTATCACCATTTACGTAGCTGATTCCTTCCGCCCCGAGAGAGGTGGAAATAATGGCTTTTCCCAGGGCCATCCCTTCGATGATCTTGATGCGGATGCCGCTGCCCGAAAACAGGGGGACGATCATAATGCTGTGGGAGGTAATGAAGCGGAAAGCATCCTCCACCTCGCCCACCACATGTACGTTGGGCAGCTGCAGCGCGGTCATCCGGGGGGGCATCTCACGTCCGGCTATATAATAATGTAGTGCAGGGAACTGGCGGTGCAAATCCGGCCAAACCTTTTCCAGGAACCAGAAAATCCCTTCCTGATTCGGGATCCAGTTCATCGAACCGATGGAGCATAACGAGGGATAGGTATCCGGTAATTGCGGGTCAGGCAAGGGCCTGATGGTCATACCAAATGGGATAGAGGTGACAGGAGTTGCCTCCCTCACCCTCTCCAGGAACCATCCGGCATCATTCTCTGTGATGGCGACAATCCCGTCGGTGCCGGCGATCACGGTCTCCTCGTAATCCCTGAGTGTACGGGCAAGACGACGGATGTACCATCTTTTCAGCGATGGCCTCGTCTCCTCCGAAACCCTCTCCCAGATCCTGTTTTCGATGTTGTGGGCTCTCAATATGATCCTTGCAGACGAATATTCCCTGATCACGGGGATATACGGGGTCATGTACAGGGTTTCCAGTTGCACAATGTCAAAAGGAATCTCTTTCAGAAGGCTGACAAGCCGCGCCCTGAAATCTTCGGAGATGAACCGCTGCACATGATACGAACGGCCGGAAAACAGGTTAAGAAAGGCATCCGGGAGTTTAACCCGGAGATCAACGTCAATCAGTTCGATACTGGTTTTCCGGGCATAATCCACCGGGATGTCACGCAGTGCGACGTTGTATTTGAATGAGTTGATCGCCAGTACTTTAACCTCATGTCCACGGGCGATAAGCCCCTCGATGAACATGTGCATGGCCATCGGCCCCCCCTCTCTGGGTGGCCAGGGTGATTTGTTACAGAGAAAGAGAATAATCATAGATATTTCTTTCTCTTGAAAGTGAAGATCTTCTGCAAAAATCTGGTCCATGAATCCACATCAAGCAGGGAAGCATCGTTGGTGGATTTCCAGGTGAGGAAGATACCGATGGGTAAAAGGACGGCAGGGGCGAGCCACATTCCCTGCCAGGCCGGTAGCTCTCCCTCGGCGGTATATTTCTCCCCGATAAAGGAGATGATCCAGAACAAAATGAAAAACAGGGTGGAGATAACTGCCGGCATACCCAGTCCCCCCTTACGTATAATGGCGCCCATAGGTGCTCCGATGAAGAAAAGCAGAAAACAGGCTATGGAGAAGGTGAACTTTTTATGAAAAACGATCTCATGCTTGTGGAGCAACTTGCTTTTATTATAGATGATCTGCTTGTTGATGGTAAGATTCTCCCGGATCGAAATGGCTGTACTGCGGGCTCCATGGAGGATTGATGGACGGACGCTGCTGTCGAAGTTGGCAATGATGACTGGTGAAAGCGCTTTCATTGTATCCTGCTCCGGGAGGGTATCCTGCCCCGGAAGAGTTTCCATGGCGCTGAAAAACTGCAGATTATTAATATATCCCCGGAACTGGTTTTCCCTTTCCCTTCCCAGATCGGCGGCGATGGAATCGATGGCAATCCGCAACTGGCGGATATTCTGCATCTCGTAATTCTTTTTGAAGAGTGTCTCGTCGGTCCTGGTGAGCTGGAATGCGGAAAGGTCGAATGACTGCAACTGTTCCCTGAAAGCGGTCCGCTGGAAGGGTCTGGTGGTTTCGCTGCGCTTCAGATCAATACGTTCCTCATAATTAATGCCATTGAACAGTCGGAAAACAAGATACTTTTTATCTTTC
>CAYWHQ010000584.1:0-1874 GCA_964457665.1 uncultured Prolixibacteraceae bacterium
CCAGCTGTAGCTGATGAAAAAAGGTGAAATCAGGCATCCAATTAAAGCGGTTGCAAGAAATTTTTTCAATGGTATCTGCCCCTGTGAAGAGGCAAATATACTAACGTTTGATCAGCTGCAGCACATCCATCCCGTTATTATCAACAACTTTCACGAAATAGATCCCCGCAGGAAGGTGTTCCAGGTTGACCTTCACCATGGTCGCACCAGGGCCGACCGGTATGGAGCTAACCGTTCGTCCGGTCAGGTCCAAAAGGTACAGATCCGAAAAAGTGGTCCCGGACAGGCTGGAAATTACAACCTCACGGTCGGCAGGATTGGGATACAAGTGTAAACGGTTGTTACGTGTGAGCCCTTTACCAGATCTGGCGAAACGCGATAATCGGCCGCCAGGGCATCGGAACTGATTCCGGTAGCATAAGAGGTAACCGAATCACCATTCAGTGTTGTGACAAGACAATAGCCGGGTGTGACATAATTCCCGATATTGATGTGCAATTGGTTGTTGATGGTATCAATACAGGATGATACAATATAGGTAAAAATGGCCGAACCCGGATCGGGAACCACCATGGTATCGATGATCTGCATGGTGTTCAGATTGAAAGAACCAATCCCTTCATTGAAGATAGCATACAGCACCGAATCCCTTACCCCTGGAGCAGCATCACGATTACTGGCGTCGTTGCCGATTTTTACTGACAGAACCTCGGTGTGTGAGGAGCCGTCGGCCGGATTGTACATCGAAATGCTCCCCACAGGGGGCATGCCATATGGTGTTTTGTTGACCGAATATATCCTGCCCTGGTACGCATACAGATTGTTGATGCCGATCGCATCCGGCCCCAGGTCGATTTCCCTTACAAGGGTCCAGCCGGATGGATCAATAACGGCGATCTTCCCGGTCGTTCCCATCCAACCGCCATTCACCGCCACAAAAACCGTATCCTCCGTACAGGCTATCCCGGCACAATCTCCGGAAATGCCTGCGATCCTGCCAACCAGCGACAAGCTGGCCGAATCCAGGATATCTACGAAATTACTTGCCAGAGGATACTGTTTGGAAACCACCAGAAAACCTTTATATAATGCCATCCTGCTGATCCCTGAATCTGCAATGGCACCGGTCCGCTCCCAGGTATTCAACGCATATTTGATGATCGAATCCTGGGCGGCCACATAAGCGACCCCTCCCGCGATGACAACCTCCTGGGCCGATTGGGTATATATGCTGCCGAATTCCTGGACAGATGCATTGGCAGGATTATACGACTGCACAGTAACATAATCGTTAAATGGCGGGGCGAACTCAAAAGTACCGCTGTTGGCTGTCACGATCTGTTTTACATAAGGCGTCTGGCCACGAAGAACACCAAAACCCATTAATATATAGATCATTGTCAGCGTAAAAGGTAAAAATCCAGTTTTCATAACTATTAATGATTAAAGTTTCCAGCCATAACCTGATCCGGGCCTTTCTCCCGCAGGCAGGATCAATGTCGGAGGCAGGTCTTCTGGCTCGTTCTTTCTTTCGTAGTCTTCCCGTAAGCTTTTAATTTACAGTGACCGCAGAGGACGAAAGACATCTCATGAACTTACAGCTGCGGGAACAGCTCCGGATTTTCACCGGATTCCCTATTCACCCCATCCGATGGTCATCGGATAAGAGAACCTTCAACAATGCGCAAAATTATTTTTTTTCAGATCACCTGGCAAGGAATAAAAAAAAATTTCTACATTTGCAATTATTATTTAGGAATAATTCCTTTTTAATAAATTATCTCATGAAAGAACATGGCAATCTTGCCTCCATACTATCATCCGTACACCTGAAGATTACTCCGCAAAGGCTTGCGGTAATGGATGCGCTCGTT
>CAYWHQ010000585.1:0-1871 GCA_964457665.1 uncultured Prolixibacteraceae bacterium
CACCGCTTGTGTAAATCTTTCCAGGGAATAGGGTTTGAGAAGGTAATCTGCCGCATTCATCTCAAAGGCCTTGATCGCGTATTGATCATATGCTGTACTGAAGATGATCAACGGAGGAGCATCGAGCAGTTCAAGTAGTTCAAGACCAGTCAGCCTGGGCATCTGAACATCGAGGAATACAAGATCAGGTCTGGTTTCCTGAATTGTTTTCAATCCTGTAAAACCGTCCTGGCACTCTCCGATCACCTCGATTTGAGTAAAAGCTTTAAGGTAATGCCGGATCACATCTCTGGCAGGTTTTTCGTCGTCAATTATCAATGTTCTTATTGCCATGGGGTATTCATTTGGATTAGTTCTCCTGTCTAACCGGAATGCTCAGCATTGCAAGAAACTTAGTGCCTTCCCTTCGGGTCTGAAGCAGCTGATCGTTCTGATAAAGCAGCCTCAATCGTTCCCGGATATTCTTTAAACCGAGCCCGGCACCTTTCCTTGGGGAAGCCGCAGGATCAAAATCATTCATGATCTCAATCTCCATGCAGCATCCGCTAAGCCGGCAGACCATATCAATACTGACGGTCTCGGTACTTTCGTAGACGCCATGCTTGATGGCGTTTTCAAAGAGTGGTTGCAACAACATCACCGGGATCGGAGCCTGAAGGCAGCCCTCTCCGAGCCGGAACTGATATGCAAGCCGTTCACCGAACCGCACTTTCTCAATATCGAGATATATGCGGATATTTTTCAGCTCTTTTTCCAGGCTGGTGATGCTTGTGGTATTGGTGGAAACCGTATAGCGCAGAAAATCGGAAAGTTTGATGACCATCTCCCTTGCTTTCTCTGGATCGGTGATGGTGAGCGAACTGATGGAATTGAGGCTGTTGAAAAGGAAATGTGGATTAATCTGTGATTTCAGCATGTTCAGTTCCGTCTCTTTAAGCAGGGTGCTCAGTCGTGCTTCGGTCTGCATTTTCGCCTGCAGGTTGTTATAATATATCAGAATGAAATATCCCATTCCGATCAGGATAAAGATGAGAATCCCGCTGACGAGCCGGTAAGGCACAGAGTCGTCGAGAAATGTGGAATAAGCTGTTACGTTGTTAAAAACCATATGGAGCAACGTATAGGCAATACCGAACCAAAGCAGCAGGATCAGGATAAAGGAGGTGAAAAGATTGAACCAGACATTATTCTGACGTTTCTTTTCAGGCACATTGTAACGGATTACATACCACATGGCGATCCCCAGAAAACAAAATAGGACATTGAAGATAAAGCTCTCTGCGGCTGAAATATCCAGGGGAAACTCAAAGATATAGAATAACAGAAAAAAGTGAATCCCGGCGATGAGAAGCCAGGATCCAAAGTAGAACATGATAGAGCGGGCAGAGATAAAAACAGGATGGGTCATTCTTCAGTAAGTTTTCAGAAGCTCTTTATTTCACCACCCCCGAAGATCGTGCTGCCTTTGATCACCAGTATCCGGGTCGGATCCGACGGTTCCTTGATGATGGTTCGCTTGTCGGCAAAACCCCCGAGAATGGCCGTGGTTTTTAGTACTATTTTCCAGTCGGCCGGCACAATGATATTGACACCGCCGAAAACCACATTGAGCTCCAGTTCCGATGTTCCCTCGGCCAGCTGCGACTGCGTAAGATCAAGGTCCACACCACCAAAGATACAGTTTATAGATCCGCCATGAAAGGTCTGATGGATGATCTTTTGTTTACTGCCGGAGAATATACACTCCTCGTTGATATAGCCCTCCTGCAGGTCGGGTCGCTGATGATGGTGACGCGACCAGGAAGGCCTTGGGATCCTTTTAAACAAAATAAACACACCGATCAGGATGAGGATCACGGGCCAGAACATCC
>CAYWHQ010000586.1:0-1869 GCA_964457665.1 uncultured Prolixibacteraceae bacterium
CTGAACTCGTAATCGAGCCCGGTGGCGTAAATTTCGATCTTGTTGTCGTAGAAATATGCGCCGCCGTTGGAAAAGTCCTCATCATCGCGGATCACGATGTGAATAACGCCGGGAATGTCGCCATACATTTCGGCGAGAGGTTCGCGAATTTTCTCGGCGATTTCAGCCGAGCGGAAGGCGGTGTATTCCTGACCCACAGGGTAATACACCATGAAATGAGCGGTAGAATGCACCTTCCAGTTGAGATGGGAAGGATTCTGCGCGAGAGCGGGAGTTGATGCGGCCACAAGCGCCGCCGCGCACAATATCGAAGCGGCGAAAGAAGATAATACGCGCCTCATCGGAGCACCCCCACCTTGCATGTTTCGGTGTGCGATACGGTCTTTATCCTTGCAATATAGAGTCCGCTGGCGAACTGCGATGCATCAATGCGAATTTCATTGGGAACACCGGGCGTGACCATGTTCATGGGGAGATATGCCTCGAAGACCTTTCGTCCGTCGGTGGAGAATACCGTGACGCGAATGTCCGTGGCGGAATCGGGAATGACGCGGAACACGCCGGAACCGCCGGCGATCGGGTTCGGGTAACAGAAGGCTCTGAATGGGGCGGTTGTTTTCACCGGCGAATTGATTTCATCGTTCGAAAGCGACCCGGAAAGAGAAGCTCGTCCCCTCCACATCGTCCAGCACGCTGTATCTATGGAAACGGAAACCGGCAGATCGCGGATATATACCGTACCGTCATCACTTCGCCATGCCAGCGCGGCTTTACCGGAACCCGATCGGGATAGTATCGCGGGAGCGATGGAAACGGGGCCGGCCAGGGCAATGGGAAATCCGGATATGGAGCTTTTCTTTCCGGAAAACGACGCGAACCGCATGGCGGAGGTCACAAATCCCGCTTCCTGTTCACCGTCTCCGTCGAAATCGCAGATGAGCGGCTGGGAGGTGATGGTTTCCCCAGTATCGCCCGGTGGGAGCGAGATGGGAAAACCGTCAGCAAGAACACCGTTCGCGCGGAATGCGAGACATCTTCCACCGACAGAAACGAGAATTTCAGGATAGCCGTCGTGATCGATATCGGCGGCCACCGGCTCTCCGGAGGGCTCTTTATCGAGCGGAACAGTCCTGAACCAGAGCGTGGAGAGGACATCTGCGGAGGAGGGAGAAAGAACATCGGCGGCTATCACCAGTTTCGATCCGATGGTTAGAATAAGATCATAGTCGCCGTTGCGGTTCATGTCGGCGATGACGGGACCGCGTATCGTTCCCGATGGAAGCCCGGCGGTGACCGATGTTTTTTTCGAAATGTGTCCCATGTGGACCGCGCCGGATTCGCAAATCGCGGTAAAATGGTCCCCAAGTGCGGCAATTGACAATATGCGGGATGTGTCGTCGAATGCGATCGATTCCACACCGGAAAGAGGAAAAGACGACATGGGCGCGATGAAAAGCGATCGCCCCGTGGTGATTCCGTTCGATGTGGTTCTGGCGGGGAAGAGAAGACGGCTGCCGGAGAAAGCCAGGGGACCGTCGGGGACGACCCGTGTTCCTCCGCCGATATCGCCGTCGAAATGTCCGGCGGTCTCGATTCCATTTCCCGTGTATCGGTAAAACGTGACGCCGGAAGCGTCCGGGACAGCCGCAAGAGTGCCGCCACCGGTTGTCACGACCGAAGGATGGCCAAGCGCGGGTACGTTGAAACTCCGTCCCGTGGACACATCCATGATGGATGCGGAATTACCGCCGGATACTATCAGTTCGTCGTCGCCGTCGAGGTCGAGATCCGCCGCGGTGATGTGTCCGGGACCAGGGGGAGCGGGGAACCGTACCGTCTTCGGCGAGAAGGAGATGCTCACGTTCATGA
>CAYWHQ010000587.1:0-1868 GCA_964457665.1 uncultured Prolixibacteraceae bacterium
ATCGGTCTTGGACTGGCCATCGTACATGGTATCATTCAGAGCCATAACGGGAAGATCCAGGTCAGATCGGAGCCCGGTAAAGGAACCACCATGTCGGTCACATTGCCATTGTATACCCACAGCAAATAGCACCACCAAGTAAATCAATATGTATGACCAGAAAGATTTCCATCCTTATCGTCGATGATGAAGAATCAGTAAGGGATTCTCTTACCAACTGGTTTACCGAAGACGGATTCCGGGTCGACAGTGCCGAGAATGCAAAAAGAGCACTTCAGATGATTGAAGCAGAGCATTATGATATCATCCTGGCGGATATTAAGATGCCGGGTATGGATGGTCTGGAGATGCTGCGGAGGATCAAGTCGATGAACAAGGAGGCCATAGTGATCATGATGACTGCCTTCGCCACGGTTGATACCGCCGTGGTCGCCCTGAAGGATGGCGCTTTTGATTACGTTACCAAACCTTTTGATCCTGACGACCTTTCCCACCTTATCCGTAATGCATCCAAACAGATCCATCTCACGGATGAAAACATGAGCCTCCGGAACCGGGTGATCTCTCTGGAAAGCGTGGAAGATCTCATTGGCGGGAGTGATGTGATGAAAAAGGTGTTCAGCGAGATTGAAAGCGTTGCCCCGTCGAATTCCTCGGTGATCATAACCGGCGAAAGCGGAACCGGGAAGGAACTGATCGCCCGGGCAATCCATGCCAACTCCCCGAGAAGGTTTTACCCGCTGGTCAGCGTTCATTGTGGAGCCTTGTCGGAAAGCCTTCTCGAGAGCGAACTCTTCGGCCATGAGAAAGGAGCATTCACCGGAGCCATCTATAATAGAAAGGGGAGGTTTGAGATGGCCGACAGCGGTACTATTTTTCTGGATGAGATTGCTACCATCCCGGCCAAAATGCAGATCGAACTGCTGCGGGTGCTGGAAACCAGAACTTTTGTAAGGGTTGGGGGGAATAAGGAGATCGTATCCGACTTCAGGGTGATATGCGCCACCAACCGCGACCTGAAAAGCATGGTGGAACAGGGGCTCTTCCGGGAAGATCTTTATTACCGGCTGAATGTTGTGAACATTCATGTTCCGCCGCTTCGCGATCGCCGCGAGGATATTCCGATGCTGACCGACCATTTTATCCGCAAATACTGCTCGTCGATGAACCGGCCGGTGGTAACCATCGATCCCCAGGCGCTGAGGCGGCTGGAGGATTACCCATTCCCGGGGAACATCAGGGAACTTGAAAACATGATCGAAAGAGCCCTGGTGGTTATGAACGGAAAAAAGATCACCCTGAGTGATCTTCCCCTTGGAAAGGAGGAGGAGGATACTAACATCGAAAGCCTGGAAGACTTTGAGAAAAAGTTCATCAGCCAGATTCTGAAAAAATACTCCTGGAATATCACTAAGAGTGCGAAAGCACTAAAGGTCGACAGGGTCACATTGTACAACAAGATCCGTAAATACGGACTTAAATCGGGCGAATGATCAGTCCCGGAGGATTACCCGGAAACCAGTGCAAGGTAGCCGTAGTCTCTTTCGGATACATTGAGAAAGAACTGCTTGAAAAGGTTGCGGCCTCCGTGAAGAAAGAATTTCTTTGCGATGTAAATGCATGGATTACCCATACCGATATCAGCCCTTTTTTTGATCCCGGCCGAAGACAGTATAATGGGAACAAGCTGCTCCAGCTTCTGGATACCTTTGAAGGAGGCCCGGATTCCAAGCTGATCGGCCTCTTTACTGTTGATCTTTTCATCCCGATCCTGACATATATCTTTGGACAAGCCTATCTCAACGGACGGGCAGGGATTGCCTCCCTGTACCGTCTCCCTAATGAGCGTTATGGTCTGCCGCCTGACA
>CAYWHQ010000588.1:0-1862 GCA_964457665.1 uncultured Prolixibacteraceae bacterium
ACCAGGACCTATATTTTTTCATCTCTTGATGATGAGAAAGCTGCCGATGTACTGGAGGAGCTTGAACCGGATGCACAGGTTCATCTGGTGGAGAGTCTGCCGGTGGAAAAGGTGGCGGATGTGCTGGAAAAGATGCCTGCTGATGAGGTAGCCGACATTCTGGATGAGCTGAAAGATTCCAAGGCAGAGGAGCTGCTCAATGAGATGGAGAAGGAGACCTCGCAGGAGGTCAGGGAGCTTCTGGAATATGCCGACAATAAGGTAGGCTCGATCATGAGCACTGATTTCATGACCTTCTCTGCCGACATGACGGTGGAACAGGCTATTGCCGCCATCCGTAAAGAGCGGCCCGAACCATCCTACATTCATTCCATCTTTGTAGTGGATGCTCGGGACAGGTTCTTATCGGCCATTCCCCTGGGCGAATTCATTGTGAAGGAACCAGGGCTTCAGCTTGGGCAGATCATGAATAGAAATCCCGTTACGGTTTTCGATGATGACGATATAGATACACTAGCCGAACTGGTTTCCAAGTATAACCTACTGGCTGTTCCGGTCATTAACCGCGATCAGGAGATGGAAGGTGTTGTGGTTGTGGAGGATATCGTGGATGATTTGATGGGTAAACGAAAAACGAAATGATTTTTTTCAGTTTTTTACTGAAAAATGCGTCACCTTTTGCCATCTTCCCGGATTAAGCATTAAAAACATTACTTTTGTTCACGGAGTGTTTAATCATTAAAACTGAAAGGCGATGGCAAATGGAATCAACAGGGTGATCCTGATTGGGAATCTGGGTAAGGATCCTGAAGTCCAGCATTTTGACAATGGAGTGAAGAAAGCTTCCTTTTCCCTGGCAACTACCGAATCCTTTAAAAGCAAGGAGGGTGAAAAAACAAGTCATACCGAATGGCATAACATAGTGTTGTGGCGGGGTCTGGCGGAAGTTGCGGAAAAGTTTCTCAGAAAAGGGAATACGATCTATCTCGAAGGCAGGATCCGCAGGAGGGAATATGAAGACAAGGAGGGTCAGAAACGTTTCATTTACGAGATCCTGGGCGACAATATGCAGATGCTTGGCGGAGGGAAACGGGACGAGAACGGTTCCGCCGCGGTCACGCAGGAGGTAAAGGAAGAATCCCTTCCGGCATCAGGGCCCGAGGATGACCTCCCGTTTTAATATCTGACATTATCTTTATGGGCTGATGGATTAACAGAATCATCAGCCCATTTTTCTATGAGAAAAATACTGTTCATCATTCTTATGTGTTTACAATGGGGTTGCGGGAACGATTATTCTCCAAAACCCAGGGGGTATTTCAGGATTGATATGCCGCAGTATCAATATGTGCTTTTTGATTCTACTTTTCCTTATTCTTTCGAGTACCCCGGCTACGCTAAAATTGTTCCTGACCGGTCACATCAGGCAGAGCTCTATTGGATGAACATCCTGTATCCCCCTTTCAGGGCTCAGCTCCATATCAGTTATAAATCTGTCAAAGGCAACCTCAACGGATATCTGGAGGATGCCCGCAACCTTGTCAACAAGCATATCCCTAAAGCAAATGCCATAACCCAGCAGGAATTCATCAATGATTCAGCCAGGGTTTACGGCCTGGTTTATGAGATCAGGGGAAGCGAAGCAGCCTCCTCTTATCAGTTCTATCTCACTGACAGCACTTCCGGTTTTATCAGGGGAGCCCTCTATTTCAATATTATTCCAAACAACGACTCCCTGGAGCCGGTGATTGGCCACCTTAAAGAGAGTATCCAGCATATGATCAGTACCTTTCGCTGGAAAAAACTCAAATAGCCTGATTTTCTTCCATAAAAATTGCTGACCTTTGCACCTGCTCAGGTGC
>CAYWHQ010000589.1:0-1854 GCA_964457665.1 uncultured Prolixibacteraceae bacterium
GACCAGCTGGCTATCCAGTTTTACCAGACGCGGCAGTTTGACAAAGCTGCAGAGCTATTCAAACGGCTCTACGAAAAAACACCCTCCCAGTATTTTTATACCTATTACCTGTTTTGCCTGATCGAACTCAGGGAGTTCGACGACGCCCGCAAACTGATCAGGGAACAGACGAAAAAGGAGGGCGACCTCCTCAGGCTCCAGGTTGACCAGGGTTACCTGGCTTTCAGGGAGGGTAACCCTGAACGGGCAAGAAAGATCTATGAGGAGACTGTTCGACGTATTGGCCAGAACCAGCAACAGGTATTTGAAGTGGCTAACGCTTTCATTTCAAGGTCGGAATATCCCTGGGCCATTAAAACCTACCTGCGGGGCCGGGAGTTGCTGGGCAACAACAGTCTGTTCGGATTCGAACTGGCTTCCATATATGAACGGATGGGCGATTACAGCGGCGCAACCGATGCCTACCTCGACCTGCTCACTGCCAACCCTGCATACATGAATACCGTGCAGGACCGGTTGCAGAATATCCTGGCCGGCGACACGGATAATGAACGGGGTGAAATCATCCGCAAAAAGATTCTCGGACGGGCACAGAGATCGGTTGACAACACCGCCTATGCCGAACTGCTCTGGTGGTATTCGGTACAGCAGAAAGATTTCAGTATGGCGCTGATACAAGCCCGGGCCATTGATGCCCGGCACGGGGAGGGCGGGGAGAGGATCATCCAGCTTGGGAAGCTGGCCGAATCGAACGGCGATAACCGCACCGCACTGGATGCATATGAATACCTGATCAGAAAAGGACCGGCATTTCCCTTTTATGACGCAGCCAGGCTCGAAAAAGTCAATACCCTTTACAGGATTACCATTGCTGATCCCGGGGCAGACAGGAAACAGCTTGCAGAAACCGGCAAGGCTATGGAGGAGGAGCTCCTGTTTTGGAAAGGGCTCCCGCAAAGCCAGGTATTGATGAAAAACCTGGCACACCTCAGGGCCTTTTATCTCGACGACACCGAAGCCGCCATAGCGCTTCTGGAAAAAGCACGTTATCTCGAAGGTACCACCCTGGCCGACAGGGCAGAATGTAAACTTGAACTGGCCGATATATACCTGTTCACCGGATCGGTGTGGGAAGCATCATTGCTCTATCAGCAGGTCTATAAGGATTTTAAGGAGGATGTGCTGGGACAAACCGCGAAATACCGGAATGCACGCCTCTCTTTTTACATCGGAGAGTACGACTGGGCCGCGGCCCAGGCCGACATCCTCAAAGCATCCACTTCGCGGCTGATCTCCAACGATGCCATCGTTCTCTCTCTCCTGATCAGGGAAAACTACGATCCCGACAGCGGCAGGGTGGGATTGTCGATGTATTCGAGGGCCGACCTGCTGGATTTCCGCAACCGGCCTGCAGAGGCACAGGAGGTCCTTGATTCCATCCTGGTGCTCTTTACCGACCATCCTATCCTTGACGATGTTTTGCTGAAAAAGGCTGGCATATATGCACGAACGGCCGGATGGATAGAGGCCGACTCTCTCTACCGGATGGTGACGGAGTTTTATCCCGGCGGAATCCTGGCCGATGAAGCGCTGTTGCGGAGAGCGGAGATCCGGGAGTTGCACATGGCCAGCCCCGAAGAAGCGATGCAACTCTACGAGGAACTGATCCGGAATTACCCGGCAAGCGTCTATGTCCCTGAAGCGCGGAAGCGGTATCGTTCTCTGCGGGGAGGGTAAAAAACACCCGAAATGGTCAGACCCAAAAAATACCTCGGACAACATTTTCTGCGCGACGAGAACATCGCCCGGAAAATCATCGGATATCTCGACCCCTCCATCCCCGGAGTGCTGGAA
>CAYWHQ010000590.1:0-1851 GCA_964457665.1 uncultured Prolixibacteraceae bacterium
ATGAATGAACTCATCCGCAGGGCATCCGAACATTTCAGACTGCTGATCGAAAAGCGGGAAGGAACACTTACGGTAGAAACCGCTGCTTCAAAGACAATGGTAAATGCCGACGAGGACCATATGAGGAATGTGGTGATGAATCTGCTCGACAATGCCAACAAGTATTCTCTGGTAAAACCACATGTAAGGATATATTCACGGAATGCGGGGAAAAAATTAATTTTCGGGGTGGAGGATAACGGAATAGGGATGAATGCGGATACACAGCGCAGGATCTTTGAGAAATTCTTTCGCGTGACGACAGGCAATATACATAATATCAAAGGATTCGGACTGGGTTTAAGTTATGTGAAGGCCATCGTTCTGGCGCATCAGGGCGAGATCAGCCTTCATTCGGAGATTGGGAAGGGAAGCCGGTTCGAGATCATACTGCCGCTGGATTTAACGGCAGAGCATGATGAACATGACAAGGATGAATCAGCATGATGCCATGAATATAAAATCAAAAATTCTCCTGGTGGAGGATGATCCCAATTTCGGGACGATCATGAAGTCGTACCTGGAGCTGAACGACTTTCAGGTGACCCTCCGGAGCGACGGAAAACAGGGGCTTTCCACATTTCGTTCGGAGCCCTGGGACATTTGCATTCTCGATGTGATGATGCCTGAGATGGACGGATTCACGCTGGCCAGGGAGATAAGGAGACTGAACAGCAGAATCCCGTTGATATTCCTTACAGCCAAAACACTGAAGGAGGACATGCTGGAGGGTTTCCGCTCTGGTGCTGACGACTATATAACCAAACCTTTCGATTCGGAGGTATTGCTGTATAAGATCCGTGCCATTTTGAAAAGGAAAGGCGATAACAGTGAAGATGTTCCCCGGGAAATAACCCTGGGCAAATTTACCTTCAACACGATGCTCCGCACCCTCAGCAGCGACGATGAAACGGTTCAGCTTTCTCCCAAGGAAGCCGGATTGCTGACCATGCTGTGTATGGCCGAAGAGGGTGTTCTCCAACGCCGTGAAGCCCTGGAGAAGATCTGGGGTTCCGATAGTTATTTCAATGGGAGAAGCATGGATGTGTTCATCACCAAATTACGGAAGTATCTGAAAAGCGATCCAGGTGTAGAGATCCTGAATATCCACGGGAACGGATTCCGGTTGTGCAGGAAAGAAACCTGACCGTATCTCTTCGTCCGGATATCTAATCATCATCAGGGTAGGGACAGAAATGCCCCCGGCCGGGGGCGGCACGCAGTTCCTGAACAATCTGTATTTAGATTTTCGGGAAACAATAATCATACTTTCAATAACATATTTGCTGATTTTCAGCAAAATAAATATTTTTGTGTGATTTTATTAACATTGTGAATAAATTCACACAAAATATTTGGCAGATTCCTTCGATCTCCATATTTTTGCAACCGGATTCAATCTTGTTATTTGATTCACAATTTAGATTAACTTTGCTGTAGCCGGAGCAGATGACATCCTCAGGTACTGCCAGTGCTAACACCTCTAACCTACCGGCTGCAGCAGAGTTACCTTAACAACCTTACAATGGAAAGAATTGCAACACTGGACGAACTGAAGAAACTCAGGGACGAATTGCACCAAAAAGCCACGAGGATGGCTGAAGCAGGGACTCCTGAAAGCACGATACAGATCAGGGTTACGATGGCCACCTGCGGAATTGCATCAGGGTCGAAACCGGTTTTCGAATACCTCCGCGACGAGCTGGCCAAGCGAAACATATCTGCCAGCGTGACCCAGGCCGGTTGTATGGGTTTCTGCTATGCGGAACCCACGATCGAGATCACCATGCCGGGGCAGCGGCCCGTGATGTT
>CAYWHQ010000591.1:0-1848 GCA_964457665.1 uncultured Prolixibacteraceae bacterium
ATCCTGTCGCTTGAAAAGATTTTTAAGGAATAAAGTAGAGCCGGTAATGTTTCTGATAACGAGTAATATTTCATCATTATTCCTGAATTTATCCTTCAGATTATACTCAACAATAATATACTGCTTAGCCGGATTCGGAAAAACTTTCATATATGACTTCTCAATAAACCTTCCGGTTTTATATTGCTTCCTGATCTTTCCCGATTTTAATTCCTTTGGAAGCAGAATAGGTTCACAGTAAGTCATTGTTCCCCTGGCAATAAGAATATTGCGGGCAAGCGACCTGACCGGTTCGGCGCCGTTTGCATTGAGGGTTTGCATCGCCAAAACGGATGAGGTGTCCATGTTATATATATTTTTCCCGTCCTTCATCATCTTTTTCAAGATGGCAAAGTACGATAAATAATCATTATGCGCATTGATTTGTTGTGCATTAAGGTTAAAATTGACCGGAATCGAGGAGATTACACTGTTCAGGCTGTTGGTGTCGCCCTTGCTCAAATATTCAAATCCGAGCTGGTATTTCAGTTGCAGATCATTCTGGTTTTGAAGAAATCCGATCAAACGGAATTCCTGCCTGACGAAGAAATGTGTATAAAGCGTAGCCTGCAATCGGGAGGGGCGTCTCCCCCTTCCCTTTTTGGGGAAGGGGTAAGCCGGCAGGGGGCTGAACCAGGTCACGAATCTTCCCTACCTTTGCAAAAACAAAATAAACTTGAACCGCCCGTCCAACCTCCATACCCATACCTCCTTCTCCGACGGCTCCTCTTCGCTTGTTGATTATATTGACGAAGCCATCAGACAGAGTTTTTCCGTATTGGGAATCTCCGACCACTCCCCCATCCCGATTCCAAACACCTTTGCCATCCGCGAAGGGGAATTGAAAAACTACTGCGATGCGGTCGCGAGTCTTAAAAACACCACCGGAGGTGCACCCCTCCTGCTCCTGGGGCTGGAATATGATTATATTCCTGGTCTATCGGCTCCTCTTTCGGACCTCAGGCGGGAATATGCCTTCGACTACATCATTGGTTCGGTGCACCTGGTGAATGATCGTACGCCCGAACCCATCTGGTTCATCGACGGGCCGGATCCCGCCAGCTATGACCGGGGGTTGCAGGAGGTTTTCGGTGGTGATGCCCGCAGGGCTGTGACCGCTTACTGGCGCCAGGTACAGGAGATGATTGCCACGCAGCAACCTGATATTATCGGTCATCCCGATAAGATCAGAATGCATAACCGCAATCGCTTTTTCATGGAACAGGACGACTGGTACCTGCGGCTGGTGGACGAAACACTAGATCTTATAAAGGAAAGTGGATGTGTTGTCGAGGTAAATACCCGCGGCCTTTACAAGAAACGGTCGGATACCACCTTCCCTTCGCCGGTCGTATTGAAAAGGATAAAAAACCTGGAGATCCCTGTTACCGTGAGCTCCGATGCACATAAACCGGCAGAGATCTCCCTGCTGATACCCGAAACAAAAAAAATGCTGAAAGAGATGGGTTTCGGGGAACAATGGATGCTGGGCCCCGGAGGCTGGACCAGGGAACCACTATCCTAAATACTCCATACAATAATGGCCGATTCGCGCCTCGAAAAAAACATCCGATACCTGCTTAAAACCCAGTCGTTCATAAAACTCTGCAGCTTTAAGCTGGGCATGAAGGTAAATCTTCCTGCCCAGTGGAAGCACGTCCTGTAAAATCTGCCTGACCATTATCTCTCCCGCTCCCCGGTCCCTGAATTCAGGCAGTATGGCGCATCGTTCTATCTTGATACCCTTTTCGGTATCCCTCCAGCGTGCAGCTCCGATGGATTGGTTTTCATATCGCACCAGATAATGAT
>CAYWHQ010000592.1:0-1848 GCA_964457665.1 uncultured Prolixibacteraceae bacterium
CAAACCGGAGCCATTCTTGATCTTTCAGGCCAATATTCCGAAGCAGGATTAACGGGCAAGGCCGCCATCGAATTGGCCATTGAGGATGTAAACCGCCGGTATGCCTCTATCGGTTCTCCCGTCAGGTTAGTCTGTACTTATCTTGACACCCACCTTGATACGGCGCTGACGCTTCAGGCTGCCATGGAAATGTACAACCAGGGTATACGGTTACTGGTAGCCGGTCCGAACAACAGTGCATGTCTGAAGGCAATACATCCGTTTTTGCAGGAAAAGCAGATGCTGGCACTGACCTGTTTCAGCTCCTCCCCTTCCCTGGCTATACCCGGAGATTATACCTTCCGTCTGATCACCGATGATAACGTGCAGGCCAGGGCGCTGGTAAAAATGATGCGCTATGATTCGATCAGGGCGCTGATCCCTGTTTGGAGGGAAGACACCTATGGAACAGGGCTTGAGCAAACCATCCGTCAAAAATTTACAGCAGAGGGATACCTTGTGATGGATGGTGCATCCTACAAACCGGATGTCAATGATTTCCAGCAACTTATTGATCAGGCATCCCTGCAGGCTGAGGAGGCGGTCGCCACCTTTGGCGCTGCCAGGGTTGGGATCGTACTTATTTCATACCAGGAAGCTGCCGGAATACTGGGGATTGCTTCCCACAACAATACCCTGAACCTGGTCCGCTGGTACGGGTGTGATGCCAACGTTCAGAAAACCGCGATCTCTGATGATCCTGTGGCAGGACCGTTTGCGCATGCCGTACGGTTTCTGGCTCCTATCATGGGTATCGGAACAGCCGGTCAGCTGCCCCCCAATGCCAGGGCACTTTCAGACAAGATCTTCCAACGAACCGGACTCCTTCCCGACGCCTATGCACTTACTGCCTATGATGCACTCCGGATCACGGCCCTTGCCTGCGACATCGCCGGTTCGGCCGATGCTTCACTGGTTAAACCGATCATCCCCTCGGTTTGCGAATCATATAATTACCTGGGTATCCAGCGAATCCTGAATGAAGCAGGCGACCTTGCAACGGCCAACTATATTTTCTGGACGGTCATTCCCAGCCGTACCGGTTATCATTGGGATAGTTATGCCACATATATGGCCGAAGGTGATTACATTCTGATCCGGTAGTACGGCCCATCCCGTAAGATCAGGCGCTGTCAGAGCTCCAGCAGGGAATTCTCCGATCCCATCCCGCCGGGCACAAGGCGTTCGGCTGAAGGGTCGTTGATCCACTCCGTCCCGTTTACCAGAAATTTGTACTGGTATGCACTCCCTGAGGGGAGATCAAGGGTAACAGTCCAGACACCTTCTTTCGTTTTTTTTAGCGGCGTCTGCTCAGCCTGCCAGTTATTGAAATCACCAGCCAGCGCAACAGAGGATGCATCGGTATATAGACCTCCGTTGAAGGAGAATTTGACTTTACAAACAGGTTTCGTCTTCAGAAATTTTTTTTCTACACTCATGGTTGTAATGTTTGTGTTATTAAAAACGGGCGCAAAATTAAGCATTTTTATTTTCGTAAGATTAAATTCACGTTAAGAAAAATCTGGCCGGCATCGTAAAGATGTAAATTCTGACTTATCTTTGATAACCAAAGTCCTAACAAATGAAAGGTATCGTGTTCACCGAATTCATGGAAATGGAATGCGGCTTCCCTGGCGATCTCAAAACGTTCAGACCAGGCGCCTGTCACTACGGTGATCCAGCCTGCCATCGGGAAAAAAGGTCTGATGAAGCTGATCCGGTTTCATACCGGTTATCTCTCTTTCCACGACAACGATTTTGCCGTCCTTACCATTAAAGATATTACACAACTTGGGCAGACGGCCGCCC
>CAYWHQ010000593.1:0-1847 GCA_964457665.1 uncultured Prolixibacteraceae bacterium
TACGGGTAAAATCGGATTGGCCATCATAATGATTGTATCACTGGTGGCGGGATTGTTGGTTGTACATAGTTCGCTCGACGTTAACATACAATATACCTGATCACCAGCTGACGGAATATACGCGTAGGTTGAGTCATTTGTACCAATAGCTGTGCTGTTCACGTACCATTGATAAACCGGCAAATTTCCTTTGTTGGTTGGGAATGAAGTAAATGTAACCATGTCGCCTTCGCAGACTGGATTTGCTGATGGAGTAATTGAAATACTGACCGGCAAGATCGGATTGACAGTCATTGTGATTGCGTTTGATGTATCCGGATTATTGGTAATGCATTGAGTTATCGAAGAGAACAAGATACAGGTCACCGTATCGCCATTATCCGGAGCATATGAAAAAATTGAATCATTTGCGCCGTGAAGCGCTCCATTGACTTTCCAGTGGAAAAGGGGAGATAATCCTCCATTGGCAGTTGTGGCTGTAAAAGTTACCCATGTGCCCTCACAAATTGTGTTTTGCGAAGCGGATATTGTAATATTGGCGCTAAAAGAAGGGTAAACCTCAATAGTAATCGTATCTGCCTCCCCTGAACCGCAGGCGTTAATTCCATTTCCCAGCAAATAATAGAGACCCGGTTCGGGAAATTCCACTGAATCAAGTGTGGATGTTGAAGTGGTCCAGGATTGCATGAAAGCAGTGTCTTTAAATAACTGCCATTCATATCCGGCAGCCCCTGTCAAGGAGTTCGGGAACAAGGAGTATGAGTAAAACTGGTTTGGAATATAACAAAGCGATTGTAATCCGGAAATGCTGTCCGGCGACGGTACTGTTGTGACCAGGGACGCATTATGAAGCGTATCAGGAATCCCAGAAAACCACCAGGTATTGATAGTCCTGTCTGTTCCAAAACCTGTACAATTGTAAAAATCACCCGGAAAGCTGTGACATCCTTCAGTTGGAGTACTAACACACCCATCCAGGTTTATCGTGCCTCCGGGGAGTTCAGAATCATCCCAATATTGTTTTGGTTGAACATATGAAGGCCGCTTTAACCCAACAACAAAACCCGTATCAAACCGGACAAAATCATAGATGGGGTGATTGACCATCCCATTCATGAAGGTTAGGATGATATCGGGAGTTGAATCTGGCGAAACCAGATGCCCTGTACCATCCAATCCGTCCCAGTAAAAAGAATTTAGACCTGCAGTCGCCGAATCACGAATCTGAACGTCGACAACCTGCACTCCCGGGACCGGATCTATATCAATAAAAACCTGTATAGATCCCGATTTAGATGACTCATATCCAATAGTATAATGCCCGCTACAATCGGGTATGACCGAAATAGAACCGGGTATTATATCTCCTGGTGTTCCTGAAGGGAATATGGTGGAATCAGGGTTATTGAAAAAGATCTTGTGTTCAGCATAATAAAAGATTGAATCTCTTGATTTCCGACTCTCTTCGAATACCGATGGATATGGTAAACATCCATTGCTATTGTAGTTTAACTGAAAGGTTCCACAATTTAATATTGACCGATATTTTACCGAATCGACCATCCCATCATGGGTAAGAATATATAATGTACCATGAAACCCTTCGTTAATACCAGAATGATGAATAAATGGCCAGTTTCTTGACCAGACTCTCCCGTTAATTGCCTTAAAGGGTAAAACTGTGGTATCGACCACCGTAAAGTCAAAAAAAAGCAGATCTGAATAGATATTTGCAACATCAAACTCGACAACATATGTACCCGGTTCATTCGGAGTAAATACAAAAGGCGGATATCCTGCCGGATCAATCACATCAGGACCGGCATGAGCCTGATACGGTGTGGTTA
>CAYWHQ010000594.1:0-1832 GCA_964457665.1 uncultured Prolixibacteraceae bacterium
TGGATAGGCAGTTACGATGCCGGAATATTTCTTTACCATCCCGAAACCGGGGCGAGCGAACATTTCTCTACTGCAAACGGTCTCCGGTCGAATGTTGTGCTTGATCTCATTGAAACCCTTGAAGGGGATATCCTGGCCGGTACCATGGGCGGAGGATTGATCAGATTCCGTAAGCCGCTGGTCAGAGTTTATACCACCGACGACGGACTTCCCTCCAATGCCGTAACCACCTTATACCCCGATCCTTCAGGTCATGATGTGTTCATTGGATTTGAAAACGGCCTTGTCGGGCAGTATAAAAAAGGTGTCTTCTCGAAACTGACCGATCCGGTCGGTGATCTGGAGGTACCGGTGTTTTCAATTCTCGGTACCCGTGAAACCGGTTTAATGGTTGCCACCATGGGCCCGCTGGTCAGGGTGTATGGAAATATCAAGAAACAGATCGTACCACTGAACAGGCTGAACAATACACTGTTTCATGCCCTTTTTCGCGACTCCCGGGGCAGAATCTGGGCGGGGACAGATGATGGCATCTATATCATGGAGGGCAATCAGGTAAGAACCATAACCGCTGCTGAAGGCTTGTCGGATCCACTGATTTTCTGCTTTGAAGAGGATTCCCGCGGAAGGGTATGGGTCGGCACCCAGGAAAGGGGCATCAACATCATAGATACCGGTACTATTATACATATTACTGAAGAACAAGGACTTTCCGATAATATGATCCTGTCCCTGCATGCTGGTAAGGGGGGTATGATGTGGGTTGGAACAGGGCATGGCGGATTGAATAGCGTCGACCAGGAAACCGGGAAGGTCAGCAAATTAAATCATTTCATCGGAAATCCACGGATGGTGACGCATATTGAAGAAGATTCCCACGGAAGGTTGTGGCTCGGAACCGATCAGGGAATAGTCGGAATCGGGAAGAGCATCCTTGACTCCGCTTCTGGAGAAGGATCGGGATCTTCCGGTTATATCCGGATCGGAGAGGCTGAAGGTATGCTGAATGAATCCTGCGCAGCCGGCGTATTCGAAGGTGGATGTAAAATGTCTGACAGAAGAATCTGGTTTGCAACACTCCATGGCATTACAGAGATAGATCCTGCGAATCTCCCGGTTTTCCACACACCCCTGCAGGTCATTATTGAAGATATAAGGATCAACCAGAAGCTGCTTGAGCGCCGTGATCACTACACGGCAGAACCTGGTCTGATGATGCTTCAGATCAGCTATTCGGCTCCCAGTTTGTTCGACCCCGACAAGCTGGTCTTTCGTTACAGGCTGGAAGGATTCGACCAGGACTGGATCCTTGCCAGCCAGCGAAGGACAGCCTTCTACACCAAAATACCTCCCGGTGATTACAGGTTCGTGGCAGAGGTTCGCAACCATCAGGGTATATGGTACCGGACAGGGAGTCCGGTCTCCTTTCATGTCAAACCCTTCTGGTATCAGTCGTGGTGGTTTTATCTTTCCATGTTGATCCTGGTGGCGGCAACGCTCTATTTTCTGATCCGGTACAGGTTAAACCAACAAAATGCGCGGGTGCTTGAAGATCTTGTTCGAGAGCGTACAAGGGAACTTTCACAGGAGATACTGGAAAGGAAAAAAACCGGAGAAGAGCTGATCCTTGCCAAAAAGGCCGCCGAGGAATCAAGCCGTGTCAAGTCTTCTCTTCTGGCCAACATGAGCCATGAGTTCCGGACCCCGATGAATGGTATCCTCGGCTTCTCGGAGATCCTTCAACATGAACTTACCGATCCGGGATTGCATACAATGACTGCCCATATACTTGCCTGTGCCCGCAGACTTATGACCACACTGAATTCAATTAT
>CAYWHQ010000595.1:0-1816 GCA_964457665.1 uncultured Prolixibacteraceae bacterium
GAGACGGAGATGGGGGTGGCCATGAACGGCGAAAAAATTCTCCGGTTCATCCGGAGGATCAGTAAAAACCTCCCTGTTATCGTCATGACTTCCAATACCGATATAGGGGAGGCGACCGGTATGCTGAAACTCGGCGCTGTCGACTTCATTGTAAAGGATGACGATCTGATGGCGAGCCTGAAAAAGACGATCGGACAGGTGCTTGAATCCAGAAAACTAAGAGAGGAGCTGACCCGCAACAGATTGAAAATTGCCAATTACCGGCAAAGGCTCATCATTATCGTTATGGCGGTGGCACTTGCGGTTATCACCCTGCTGTGGCTTTTTACTTGAAATCAGGAGGTGACCATGCCCATGCGAACTGTTTTCGGCAACCGCGAAACCCGTGAGAAAAAATCACTTGCCAACCGGGAGTATTATAGTACACTCCTGGAAAACAAGCCGGAGGCAACATTTCTTGCAGACGCCGGGGGAGAGCTGTATCTGATGAATGGAAAAGCACGAACACTCACCGGGTACACCGAAGAAGAGATCAGGGAGTATCACGTCAGGGATCTGTTCATTACCTTTAGAAATATTGACAATCCTTTTGATTCGACGCCCTTTGCCGAATTCAGCGCGCAGATGTATCTTCTTGATGCCCGACGATATATGATCCCTGTAATGCTCGATTTCAGGGAGATAGAAGGCAACAAATTCCTTTGTACCTGCCTGGAGAGTTTCGACCTGACCGAATCGCGTCCTGCCCCGAAAGAGGTTTCTGGCAATCCTTTCCCAGAGGTTCCGGTCATGTCAGCATCGCATACAACCCACGAAACCCATACCCGGTTATCGGTCGAATTTGAACATGAGATCCGAAGCGTGCTGAATAACATCCTCGGGTTCACCTCCACCTTGTCAGCCAATCCTAAAATATCTGAAGATAAAAGACTCTCTGGTCTTGTGGAATCGATGCTCCGGAGCGGCAATCATCTGAAAGAAATTTTCAACCAGGTCAGCCTTGGCGACCCGGGTTCTCATGAAATAAACCGGACTCCGGTTTCGGTGTCCCCCCTGCTGCAGAAAACGGCGATACTCCTTGAATCGATTGCCCGGCGATACAACATGCCGATCCGGATTATGCCTCACACCGATGTGATGGTAGTCACCGATGAAAGCCTGCTTCTGGAGCTGCTCAAATTCCTGCTGGGCAAAGCTTTGATATACAGCCGGAATGAATCTGTTGTGGTGGAGGTCAGCAGCGACGGGTCAGACGGAAAGGTAGTGATTCAGATCGATAACCTCGGTCAGGATATTCCGCAGGGAATCATCCAGTTCATCCAGAGGGAAAATTCGCGGGATTATTACGACCTCTCAGACCCTGTCATCAACCAGAATCCGGAAATTATCAATATGCTCCAGATCCTCAACAGGATTGAGGCAAAGATAAGTTTCTTCACTGCACAGAGCATGGGAGAGATCGCTCGGATCATCCTCCCGAAGGCATCCGGTACTGACCATGTGGATGATATTGCCATCCTGGAGCAGTCTGTCCGCCGGAAAGATCTGCATGTACTGGTTATTGAGGACGAAAAGTTCTCCGCGCAGATCCTCCAGATATTCCTTGAGGGGATCGCCAGGGTATCGATCGCCTATTCAGGAAACGAGGCGCTGAACATCACAGAGATCCATTACAAGAAAGGGACCATTTTCAGCGCCGTGATCATGGATATCGGTTTACCGAAACCCTGGGATGGGATCCTCCTGAAAAGAGAGATGGAAAAGCGTTGGCCCGAATACAAGCATATACCTTTTCTGGCCGAGACAGCCTTTGCAT
>CAYWHQ010000596.1:0-1810 GCA_964457665.1 uncultured Prolixibacteraceae bacterium
GCCGGTGAGGTTTAAGGTATCTGCATTTTTGATGACCGGAACGATCAGGTTGAAATTCGGAAGAGCTACGGCCATACCTATGTGGATATTCCTGTGGCGGATGATCCTTGTGCCGTCAACTGAAACATTCATCATCGGATAGTCTCTCACTGCCCGCGCGATCGCTTCAATAAAGACCGGGGTGAAGGTGAGCTTGTCTCCCTCCCTTTTCTGGAAGGAATCCTTGTGACGCTCCCGCCACTGAACGATCCGGGTCATGTCGGCTTCGGCGATAGAGGTGACATGCGGAGAGGTCTGAACCGATTTGACCATGTGGCTCGCGATGAGTTGCCTTACCCGGTCCATCTCAATGACCTGGTCTCCGGATGAAGACGGTACCGACCCGGCGGGAGGCTCTGCCGGAAGGGAAACGGCTCCTGCTACCCTGGGGCCCGGGGCTTTGCGCTCACTGAGATACTGAAGAATGTCATGCCGGGTGAGCCGGTCGTTCTTTCCTGTACCTTTTATCAAATCAAGATCCCTGAATGAGATATTCTCCTGCCTGGCAATGCTTTTCACCAGCGGGGAATAAAAACGAACAGAGGTATAGGACTCTTCTCCGGCCTGGCTGACAGGTACGGGTGCTTTTGCCTCAAAGGGCAAATGTTCGGGCAATGGTTCAGGAGCAGTTGCTGCCGGGGGACTGGGTTGGGATCCCTCAACAACCGCATCGGAAGCAATGACAGCGAATACTTTACCAACCGGTACGGCCTCCCCCTCCGCGGCGAGTTTTTTCGCCAGCACTCCGGCGTAAGGAGAGGGTATCTCGGTATCGACCTTGTCGGTTGCCACCTCCACGATGGGCTCGTCCTCCCCGACCGCATCGCCCTCCTGTTTCAGCCAGCGGGTAATGGTTGCTTCAATAACACTTTCCCCAAGCTTTGGAATGACTATTTCTATATCGGCCATAGTGTGATGTTTTTCTTGATGTTGCAAAGGTACGAAATCTGATTTATTTAGAAGGAGTATAAATTATTCACCCGTTTTCTTTCGTCGTCCAAGACGCCTGAATCCCTGAATCATAATGAGGATATCTTTTTCAACCTTGTAGTCTTTGGCATACAGGATGTTGAGCCGGTCGGTTGTTTCAACATCCGGGGGGCTCTTCTCCTTGAGTGCATCAAGGGGGCTCAGGATGCCCGGGCGGATACCCGGCAGGCGATGCGTTTCATCGTCGGTGTGCGGTGCGTAACCCACCCATGATCTCTTCCCGAATAATACCAGAAAGATATTCGGAATGAGTCCGGGCGGATTTCTGACCAGCAGGACGGCAACCGGTGCGGTGATCAGGAGAAAGAGGCTGGCAAGGATATCCAGCAGCCGTTTGTTGCGCCGGTTTACCTTGCGGATGATGGCATTCATCTCGATAACATAAAGGTCGCCTGCGGTATTGATGGAGTTGCTGCCGATAATCGAGAGGCTTTCGGGGGGGGCGATCTTGTAGTCGACCTGCTCGTTTTTAAGCTCCGACATTTTATCCATGATCACATGGGCAGGGATGTCGCGGGCGCAGAAGATCAGTTCGTCGATACGGTGTATATGGATGATCTCATCGATCTGCCCGATGTGTCCGAGAAAACCGCTGGCGTTGTGCCGGTGTGGGTGGTAACTTACCAGTCCGATGAATTCGGGCATCATACCTGTTTTCTGGAGCAGGTCCGACACCCTTTTGGTCTCCTCCTTTTCGCCAATGATGGCGAACCGTTTGTTCCTGGCGGAATTGATCCTGAAGTAGGTAGGGTTGATCAGGTGGAGGATCGCCCGGATGGCC
>CAYWHQ010000597.1:0-1807 GCA_964457665.1 uncultured Prolixibacteraceae bacterium
GCGCATTCACCGGAATACCATGATCAACCTGGGTCAGGTGAATGAAGTGGAACCCTGGAGCAACCACTCCTATCGCATCACCCTGAAAGGCTTCCCGGAAGCGATCATCGTCAGCCGGCGGTATGCGCAACGACTGAGGGAGTGGAGGGGGTGATCCGGAATTTTTCTCATCCATTATATTGTTTCAATACATTTACGGATGAGATGAAACACAAGAAAAAATGAAGAGACTTCCCCTGTTCACCCTGTTCCTTGCCCTGTCAATTTTGGAATCGCAGGCCCAATGGACCACCAACACCCGGCTGAATACTCTGATTACCGATACCAATGGCAGAATGGTGAATGCCATGATAGACCTGGATAAAACGACCGGAAGCGGATATATCTCCTGGAATGGTTACTTTCAGCAGGATTTTCAGTTCCGGCTTATGCTTTCACGCATCAATAAGGAGGGGATAAAGGTGTGGGGAAATGACTACCTGGTTGTTAACAGTTATCCCACCGATATCTTTGAAACCTATTATGGGTTGATCTCCGACGACGATTCCTGCGCCGTTCTGATTAACCGCGACAGGAGAAACGGATTCACCAATGCCCGGGTCTGGCGGATATCGCCTGATGGTGAGTTTCTGTGGGGAGAAGATGGTCTGCCAATGACCAGTAATGAAGATCCTGAGGTGAGTATTTCATGCATGAATGTTGCCCAGATCTTGGATGGAAATTATATTTTCGGATGGACAATCGATGAGGTTTTTCAGGATTCAGTAATGGGATATCTCATAAAATCCAGGATTTTTCTGCAAAAGGTGAGCAAGGATATGACCGTTTTATGGAACCAGCCGGTGGTAATTGAAAACGACAGTATCTCCTATTTTCTGTTGAACTACAGGATCAACCCGACCCGCGATGGCGGCTTTACCCTGCTATTTGAAGGCGTTACACGGGTGCCTGTTCAGGGAGGAGCCTTTATAAAACAATATTCCAATCTTTATCTTCAGCATTTTGATCAAGATGGAAACAATTTGTGGCATGATAATTTGGCCCTGGACAAGAATGAGTTTCTGCCTTTAGGGCCGATTCACGCCCGGACGCTGATGGATGAAAATGATTATACCACGGTAATATGGACCTCCGCCTTTGGGGCATTTCCAAAAAATAAAATCCAAAGAATAGATCCGGACGGGAACATCCTGTTTGGGGAGCATGGCCGTTATTTCATCATTGATGATTATCCCCATGATTCGCCTGAGGGAACCATAAATCCCCTTGATCAAAGCACGACCGTGTATTTGAGCGAATAGCATCCCGAAGGTTCGGCCCGCTTCCGGGTCATGGCGCAGAGATTTTCAATTACTGGGGAACCGCTATGGGGGAATCAGGGGAAGACCCTCATTCCTTTTGTTCAGGATACTTCTTTTAATGTTTCGGGAGCAGCTTCGCTCCCGGATGGGAGTTCGATTGTAACTTTCAGCAAGGGGAAAAGCGGACCGGTCCCGAAGACATTCCTCTTTGCGATGAGGGTGGATCCAACCGGTGCCTTTGTCTGGGATCCTCCATGTACAGCGATCTGCGATACTCTTTCAGGAAAATTTGACATCACCCTGAGCTCTTTCACCAACGGAGAGGCCATACTGGTATGGAGCGACGCCCGGAAGGACACCTCTATTGGCCTCGACCAGAATTCCGACATTGTAATCCAGAATATTCTGGAAACGGGGAAGGTGGGACCGCTTTCCATTCCTGAGCATGAACAATCAGAGGGAACCCATTTGTTTCTCTATCCGAACCCTGCCACTTCCGGGTCCTT
>CAYWHQ010000598.1:0-1806 GCA_964457665.1 uncultured Prolixibacteraceae bacterium
GGTGACCGGTGTTCCGGGGAAATGAACGGTTAAAAGGTCAGGGAACTCTTTCCGAATGAATGCAAGGGGTTTGCCTTCCGAGGCGATGATCACCTCGCATCCTGCAAGTAGTAATGTTTTGATCACCGGTACACACCTTGTGGCATGACCGATCCCCCAGTTCAGCGGGCAAATCAGTACCCGGATGGAAGTGATATTCATAGAATTAAAGATATATACTGCGTTGTCGTATGTTGAGAAAAGTTATTCACAATGCATCACCTTTTTCCCACAAAACGGATTAAGCAGCATGGAAAGCATATACAGGATTGCGGTGACGATGATTCCGGGTATTGGCGACGTACTGGGAAAAAAGCTGATCGGGATCTGCGGGAGCGCCGAGGGTGTATTCAGAGAACCCCTTAAAAACCTGAAGAAGTTCCCCCGTGTAGGGGAGGCCCTGGCTTCTGCTGTGGGCGACAGGAACATTCTTTTGCGTGCGGAGAAGGAGTTGGCTTTTGTTCAAAAGGAGGATATCAGGGTACTCTTCTTTCAGGACACTGCCTATCCGAGAAGATTAAGAAATTGTGTTGACAGTCCGGTTCTGCTTTATTTCAAAGGAAGAGCCGACCTTAACATGCATAAGGTGCTGGGCGTAGTCGGGAGCCGGAGCGCCACTGATTACGGAAAACAGATGACGGCAGGATTTATCGAGCATCTCGCAGAATACAATCCGCTTGTGGTAAGCGGATTGGCGTATGGTATTGACGGGCATGCCCACCGCAGGGCGGTGGATGCAGGCCTGCCGACTATAGGTGTACTGGGTCACGGGCTCGACAGGATTTACCCCTATTCACACAGAGCATTATCAGTAAAAATGCTGGAGCATGGTGGACTGCTCACTGATTACCCGTCGGGAACCCTTCCCGACCGGGAAAATTTCCCCCGGAGGAACAGGATCATTGCCGGGATGTGCGATGCCATCCTCGTGGTCGAGGCCGCTCTGAAGGGTGGAGCACTGATCACGGCCGACATAGCCAATTCCTACAACAGGGATGTATATGCCATTCCCGGCAGAATCAGCGATCCTTTGTCGGCTGGTTGCAATCAGCTTATCCGGATGAATAAGGCGGCCCTGGTTCAGAGTGCCGATGATCTTGCTTTCTTGGCCGGATGGAAGGAGATGAACACATGCATGACGCGGCAGAAGAGATTGTTCATTGAACTGACCCCTGATGAGGAAAAGATTGTGCAGATCCTCACCGAAAAAGGCAGACAGGGGATCGACGAGATCAGCCTGCAGTCGGAGATCAGCATGAGTAAAGCTTCCGCAGCTCTGCTCAACCTGGAATTCGAAGGGGTGGTGAAAAGCTGGCCAGGCAAAGAGTATTCACTGCTTTAGCTCATCGTCTTTAAAGGAGGATGCCTTAATTCCGAGGACAAAGACGATCACCACCGAGCCGAATGCGAAAAGGCTCAGTAACTTATAATCGTCGGTTGTCATGCAAAAGATCAGCAATCCATGAAAAAAGGCTGCAGCGGCAAGACCTCCCAGCGGCAGGATAACCCTCGATTTCCTGAATCTTGCCATGCTCACGAAAAAGCCCATGGTGATGGCAAAGATAATGTTTGCAGGGGTCAGCACAAAGGAGTACAGGGTGGGCGGATAGAGCCTTGCCACGGAGAACGGATCAATCAGGAAAAGGATCACTGCAGCCGTTGAAAAACCCAGTGAAACCATGATCGACATTGTGATAGCCTGGATAGGATTCTTTACCTCCTTATCCTTCATAATATAATAGCTGAAAGGGATGAACTTCCCTAATT
>CAYWHQ010000599.1:0-1798 GCA_964457665.1 uncultured Prolixibacteraceae bacterium
CCAACAACCTTCCGTGGGCCATCCATATTCCGGAGAGCTTCGCCTATCCAAAGGAGAAGGTTGACATTACCGCTGCCTACAACCACTTTGTACAGTGGGCTACCAGTGGCGGCGTCGACTATCCCGACTGGTACCAGGATAAACCCGGATACCGCAATGCACCGTTGATTTACTAGGAAGACCTGATTGCTGAAAAGGGGCCGTGAGGCCCCTTTTTTTTTTATTCTGTGCAGATATCACGAATCGTTTGCCGGATCAGAAATATTTTATACTTTTGCACCCTCAATTGCCCGGATGGCGGAATTGGTAGACGCGCTAGTTTCAGGGACTAGTGTCCCCAGGATGTGCAGGTTCGAGTCCTGTTCCGGGCACCGCGACAAGTGTAACGTACAAAGTGCAGGGTGTATATCAACCACATCCTGCACTTGCATTTTCCACCGGAAGATAAAAGAGAAGCCTGGCTAACTGATCTGTTTAAACTTTTGAAGGATATCCAGGATCGTTGATTTAATCAGCGGCTTTGCGATATAATCATCACAACCGGCCTCAAGCATCCTGGTTCTGTCGCCCGATTGGGCATGCGCGGTAAGGGCAATGACCGGAAGATCGGGACGGAATTCCTTTATCCGGGCGGTGGCTTCCAGTCCGTTCATAACCGGCATTTTAATGTCCATGAATACAAGCGAGATCTCAGGATACTGATGACACAGACCAACAGCCTCCTCTCCGTTCCAGGCCAGGAGGGTTTGCAAACCTGCCTTTTGAATAATAACCTGTACCAGCTGGGCGCTTGATTCATCATCCTCCGCAATCAATACCACCGGGTCACCGGAATCCGGTGAATCCGGTGGACAGCTTTTCGGGGACTCGCTCTCCATCAGGATTGCAACCTGCGGGAGGGTGAAGAAAAAGGTTGATCCTTCTCCCTTAACCGACTCGACCCGGATTGTTCCACCTATCAGTGAAACCATTCCCCTTGCGATGGTAAGACCGAGTCCGCTGCCCTCATGGCCTCTGGTGTTCAAAACATCTTCCTGCATAAAGGGTTCGAAAATCGTTTCGAGTTTATCAGCGGAAATCCCCTTCCCGGTATCTTTCACAAAACACTCCACGCGGTTGCCATGATCCCTGAATCCAACCGTTATACGACCTTTATCAGTAAATTTCACGGCATTCCCCAGCAGATGCCGCAGGATCTTGCTGAACAGCTCTTCATCGGTTCTCAGTATGATTTCTTCGCTTTCAGGGACAAGATCCAGGGTGACGACGATATTCTTTTGAGAACAGGCAAACCTGGTCTCGTCGGCTAACCGGTTCAGTACCTTCCGGATATCCATATTCCCCAGGTTGACCCTGAGCGAACCTGCCCTCAGTTCTGCAATATCCATTATATCGGTGACCGTCTGCTGAAGACGATTACTGCTGTGGTGAAGGATATGATGATAGTATTGCTTTTCTTCCGGCGTCAAAGTCTCATCCATCATTAAATCACCGAAACCAATAATGCCATTCAGCGGAGTTCTTATCTCATGGGATATATTATTCATGAAATGCGTTTTCAGCCGGTCGCTCTCTTCGGCTTTGTTTTTCGCGAGGACCAGATCTTCGATCATCAATTTTTTTTCGAGGAAAATACCGGTTTCATGCGCTACCATCTCGAACAATGCTACATCGGCCTCTTTATAGGCATCGGGATTGTGATAATGTTGCAGGACCATTACGCCGCCTGCCTGGTTTTGAATGACAAGCGGCACACCGAGCCAGCAGGCCGGGTCGGTTCCCAGTACCTCCAGGTTGT
>CAYWHQ010000600.1:0-1791 GCA_964457665.1 uncultured Prolixibacteraceae bacterium
CGGAACTCCCCGTTCCGGTGAATCTGATCATAAAAAGAATAGTCACAAGGACAATTCCGGAGATCCAACAGATGGAGGTTCTTTTGATTTTCATCTTACAATCGGCAGGCATAAAAATAGTTACTTTTCCACCCGCAAAAAGAAAAATGCATTCGAAATGACAAAATATTCTATTCAGGTGAGTTTGTCGCAGGGTAAAATGATAACCGGCCATACATTCCCTGGCTGGTTTATTTTGCCACCTTAAAATCTTTTTGTACCTTTGCCGTCCGTTTTGATAAAAATCAATTCATTAAAATTCAATCAGACAAACAAATGGTAAAACAGTACGAGACCGTTTTCATTATGACTCCCGTTTTATCTGAAGAACAGATGAAGGAAACGGTTGAAAAGTATCAGAAGTTCCTCGTCCAGAAAAAGGCCGAGATCGTTCACGAGGAACATTGGGGTCTGAAAAAGCTCGCCTATCCCATCCAGAAAAAATCGACCGGATTTTATCACCTGATCGAATTCAGGGCGGATGCCTCCCTGATCCGGGAATGGGAAGTAACCTTCAAACGCGATGAGCGTATCCTCCGGTTCCTGACCGTCGTGCTCGATAAGCATATGCTTGCATACAGCGAAAAGAAACGTGCCAAAGCACGCGATGCCAAAGTGGAAGAATCAGTTAATAAACCCTAAGACTAAAAGACATGAGTGCACAACAGCAGGGTGAAATCAAGTATCTGACGCCAATCGCGGTCGACACCAAGAAAAAGAAATATTGCCGGTTCAAGAAGAGCGGGATCAAGTACATCGATTATAAAGATGCCGACTTTCTTCTCAAATTCATCAATGAGCAGGGAAAAATATTGCCCCGCCGTATTACCGGAACATCTACAAAATACCAGCGGAAAGTTTCACAGGCCATTAAAAGGGCAAGACATCTTTCTCTGTTACCTTATGTTGCAGATCTTTTAAAATAGGAGGAAAACCCATGGAAGTAATTCTGAAACAGGATATCCCCAACCTTGGGTATACCAATGATAGAGTGACCGTGAAACCGGGTTATGCACGTAACTACCTGGTACCTAAAGGGCTGGCCATCATCGCCACCGATACTAACAGGAAGATCCTTGCAGAAACCCTGAAGCAGAAGGCTTTTAAGGAGGATAAGATCAGAACTGAGGCTGAAAAGCTTGCCCGTAAACTGGATCACGTGATGCTTCGCATCGGAGCCAAGGCTGCTGAAACCGGAAAGATCTTCGGTTCGGTTAATGCCATCCAGGTAGCCCAGGCCCTCAAGGATCAGTATAACTTTGAGATCGACCGGAAGAAAATCCATGTCGACCAGGAGCATATCAAGGAACTCGGGACCTATAAGGCAAAGGTGATCCTGCATAAGGAGATCCAGGTTGAGATCACCTTCGAAGTTTTTGCAGAATAATTTAAACTTATCCTTTATCTTTACCCCGGAAGATTGATTCCGGGGTTTTTTTATGCTCACGAAGAATCAGATAAGCCACATCAGAAGGCTCGGGGTGAAAAAGTACCGTTGCCAGTGCGGTGAATTTTCGGCCGAGGGTGAAAAGGTTGTTGATGAACTGCTCGAAAGCCGTTATCGGGTAAATACGGTTTTTGTGACGACAGACCGGTATGAGGTATACCAAAAGAAGGCGCTGGCGAAAGGAGTCCCGGTCACCCTTGTAAAACCGGAGGAGATGAAACGGCTATCCTCTTTCGCCACGCCCTCCCCGGTGCTGGCGGTGGCGGAGATTCAGCAGGTTCACCTCGCGACGGACGGCGGCGGCG
>CAYWHQ010000601.1:0-1791 GCA_964457665.1 uncultured Prolixibacteraceae bacterium
TATAACATTGCTTGTTTCGGTACCGCGCAAGTTTTTCACTTTTTCCTCGCTCAAAGCCATCCTGGAACTTCCCCGGATTTTCATACTCATGTGCCTCATCCTCTTCCGGCTGAAGGGTGTCAATAAACGGTTCATTCACACCAGCCATACCTACACCGGCGATAAAACCACCAACCCATGAAAATAGGCATCGAAGGTCAACGGCTTTTCAGGACCAAAAAACATGGAATGGACATGGTCGCTCTGGAACTGATCAGAAACCTCCAGGAGATCGATCATTCCAACGATTACTTTGTATTTGTAAAACCCGATGAGGATATCTGCCTGAAAGAGACCTCTAATTTCAGGATTATTCCTCTCAGATCCGCTCCCTATCCAGTCTGGGAACAGGTACTGCTGTCAGATGCAGCCCATAAACACGGTTGCCAGTTGTTGCACTGTACCAGCAATACTGCGCCGATCCGTTCGAAAGTTCCGGTCGTGGTTACCCTTCACGACATCATCTACATGGAGAAGTACAGCCTCTTCAGCAAAGGTTTTACACCTTACCAGAAATTCGGTAATATGTACAGGAGGTGGGTGGTTCCGAAAGTAGTAAGAAATGCCCGCATGATCATCACCGTGTCGGAATTTGAAAAAAAGCGGATTGCCGATTTTTTCGGAATAGGCGACGACAGGCTGAAAGCGGTATACAATGGCGTCAGTCCTCATTTCAAGCCTGTGGATAACACTGAACAGCTGGGGCATATCAGAGAAAAATACAAGCTTCCTGAGAAATTTTTCTTTTTCTTCGGAAATACCGATCCCAAGAAGAACACCCCTGGCGTTTTACGTGCGCTCTCTCTGTTTCTGAAACAATCCCCTGAGAAAATCCCGCTGGTGATGATCGATTTCGACCGGGAGGCCCTCGCCGCAATGATCACCTCCATCGGCGATCAGGACTTGCATAACTATATCCGTCTTACGGGTTATATTCCCAACCGGGACCTTCCGGCAATATATTCCCTCTGTTCCGTATTTCTCTACCCTTCTCTGAGGGAGAGTTTCGGAATACCCATGCTTGAAGCAATGTCTTGCGGTGCGCCGGTGATCACCTCCAATACGTCCTCCATGCCTGAGGTGGGCGGAAATGCAGCGTTGTTCATCGATCCTTTCAAACCGGAACAGATCGCCCAAGCCATGCAGCAAATCCTCGACGATCAGGTACTGAAAGACCGGTTGGTCAGGGATGGTTTTACCAATGCGGCACGATTCTCCTGGCGGAAAATGGCCTATGCTGTTCTTGAGATTTATAAAGGATTATCTGTGTCATATTAGTCGTATAACCATGCAGAACAGGGATTTCATCGTATTCGGATTACAGGCTTGGGATTATCCCATCGCCACCACGATCAGGTATACAGCAACGGAGATATCCCGGAAAAACCGTGTCCTGTTCGTCAATCCGCCCATCACGAGAGTATCTATGCTAAAGGGAAAAGATCTTCCCGAAATACAACGACAGATCAGAATCAACAAAGGCAAAGAACCCGATCTGATTCCCATCTCTCCCACCCTTCTTGTATTGAACCCGAGCATGGTTCAGGAGTCAGTTAACTTGATACCATACCATCCCCTATTCCGGCTACTCAACAGGCTCAACGATATGATTTTTGCCCGGAGAATTAAAGAAGCAGCCGGCCGGCTTGGGTTTAAAAACCTTATCGTGCTTGACGACAATAACATGATCACGGGATTTTACCTGAAAGAGCTGCTGAAACCTGACCTTTTCATCTATCAGATCGGAAGAGC
>CAYWHQ010000602.1:0-1781 GCA_964457665.1 uncultured Prolixibacteraceae bacterium
CAGCTTGCCGTTAAACGAACAGTGGGCGACTGGATTCTTCAATATGGTTATTGCCTTTATCCTCCGCAAATTAAACCGGAAATGCATCCTGAACAAGGACCTGTCTGGGAATGGGAACACAACAATATTGAAGCCGTCATGGACCGTCTGGGCGCAAATTATCAGAAAACAGGTCCCGGGATTTTGCGGAAAATCCCTGCCGGGGATCTTGAGGAGATAAAAAGGATCTTCGATGAGACCGGAGGAACAGAACGGTTTAATAAAATCGAGTCCTATTCCTCCGTGAAAGCCGCAGAGATGGGAATGGATTTTGATGATGGCTTGGAAAACGAATATTTCAGACATATCTATACGCAGAACACAAAGGAACATACCCGGGAATCATGAAAATTGAGGGAAAAAGAAGACTATGGCAGGAATACCAGAAAGCGATCGCTGATGACGATCTCTTTTATGTCAGAAGTTGTGTCAGGCAAAATTTCTTTCCGGGATCCGAAAAGACCTTTTTACGAATCATGCGCGAAGTGCTTGGCAAGAATGTCAATGAGAACGCTTCGCACACTACCTGCAGTGGCATTGGGTACCATAGTGACGTTGTGCCTTTCGAAACGGCCATGACGATGGTGGCACGACAGTTTTCCCTGATGCAGGAGGCCGGATTAACAAACTTCACCACCTCCTGTATTACCTCCTTTGGTCTCTATACCGAGATACTGGAGACCTGGCATCATTTTCCGGATGTCAAAGAACGGGTACGGGTTCATCTCCGTAAAGCCACAGGCAGGGAATTCGAGGAACCAAACAATCTCTCCCATGCCAGCGATGTGATATACCGTTTCAGGAAAGAGATTGCAGGCAAGGGAAAATACCGCCTGACAGACCGGGAAACAGGCCGGAAACTCCGGGTGGTGGAACACATAGGTTGCCATTATTCCAAAATGTTTCCGAGCAAGGGTGTAGGTGGCGCCGAGTATCCCTATGTACTGATCGGTATGATTGAGGAGTGGGGCGGGGAGGTCATCGACTATCCCGAGAGGAGGCATTGCTGTGGTTTCGGATTCAGGCAATATGTCGTGCAGGCAAACAGGGGTTATTCCCTCTCCTGTTCCAGGAAGAAGTTTGACTCCATGCAGCCCTATAAACCCGATTTCATTCTGACCAACTGTCCGGGCTGCCCGATGTTCCTCGACCGGTGGCAATACGCGCTCAGCGAAATGGAGGGGATCACCTATGGCGAGAACGGTCATGGGATTCCCGTGCTTACCTATGAGGAACTGGCGGGTATTATTCTGGGATTTGATCCGTGGGATCTTGGTCTTCAGGTTCACCAGGTTCCCGTTGAACCCCTTCTTGATAAGATCGGCCTCCCCTACGACCCCTCCAGGAAATTCCTTGACCGGGAAGGCAGGCCGATGGGAAAGCCTGCATCCCCTACACATCTAAAATTCTATTCTGATGGAAAATAGGATCATTATCATCGGAGGCGGAATAGCCGGAATGGCTGCCGCTTCGGCGCTTGCAGGCCATCATGCTGAAGTGATCCTTCTGGAAAAGGAGAAAGAACCGGGAGGGCACGTCAGGCGGTGGGACCGGCTTTTCCCTCAACTGACTCCTGCAGGGGATATACTGAATGCCCTGTCAGTAAACGGATCAGACAGAACCCGAATTAAAACTGAAACAAATGTAAGTCAAATTACAAGACAGGATAAAGGATTCATCGTGCATTGCAGCGATGGTGAAGAGCTTGCTGCCCGCGTCCTGATCCTCGCTACCGGATATGA
>CAYWHQ010000603.1:0-1776 GCA_964457665.1 uncultured Prolixibacteraceae bacterium
CTCAGCCATTGCAGTGCAATCAAGTCTTCTATGAAGACAGTATTGGCAAGACATACATTTCCTGATTACAGTTACCTTTCAATCGAAGACCCCATCATGCGCATCGAATATACAAAACTAAACGCTGTGCAGTGGAAACAAACCTATCCGTTTGCCATTCTCGACGAGATACAGAAGGAACCTGTTTTGATTGAAAGTATAAAATCGGTGTTTGATCAATTTTCTGAACCCAGATATTTATTGCTTGGTTCCAGTCAGATTATGCTATTACAAAAAGTGAAAGAAAGTCTCGCCGGGCGTTGCATCATATTTGAGGTTTTTCCGCTTACATTGCCCGAACAATTGACTGCAGACTGGGAGGATGAACCTCAGTTATCTTTCTTTCAGCAGTATTCATTAGATGGAGAATTCAAGGAACTCCTGCCTTCTTTCAAATTAAGCGGTAAGTATGCAAGCGCAACTGCCGCTTTTAATAACTATCTTTAGTTCGGAGGGTATCCGGCGCTTACGGAACCTTCGTTGTCAAATACTGACAGAAGCGAATGGCTTGAAAATTACATTCGCACATATTTCGAAAGAGATATCAGGGATTTGGCTGATATTAAAAACCTGGAGCCATTTGTCAGGATTCAGAAAACATGTGCCATGCTTACAGGGAATCTTGTGAATTGTTCTTTTTTAGCGCGTGAAGCAGGTGTTTCGGCCAATACGGCGCAACGTTTTCTCAGTTACCTTGAGTTGAGTTATCAAACCCTGATGCTTCAGCCATGGTATAAAAATCCATTAAAGCGGCTGAATAAAACGCCGAAACTTCATTTTCTTGATCCCGGAATACAACGTGTAATCTTGAAAAAGAAAGGCGAACCCACGGGAAACGAATACGAAAGCGCAATAGTAGCAGAAATTTTTAAACAAGCCAAGTCTGCCACGCTGCCGGCAGAATTTTATCACCTGCGCACCCTCGACGGACGGGAGATTGACCTGCTCATTGAATTGGAAAATGGATATATCGCAATAGAAATAAAAATGTCATCAAACATCAGCGCAACTGATGCCCGCCATCTTAAGGGCCTCGACGGGTTTCTTGATAAACCGCTGATGCAGGCTTTCATTTTAAGTAACGATATGACTGTGAAACAACTCATGCCCGGAATTACTGCGCTCCCTGCAGCCATGTTTCTAACATGATTCCCTATGGATTGTTATTTGCCTCAGTAAAAATAATAAAAGTTGAAATCAAACCATTCCTGATGTCCTATTCTAAATTGCAAACTCTTCATCAGCAATATATATTGATGAGAAATATCCCTGTAAAAGTTTTTTATATTAAATCCTGCATACAGGGATGAAAAACCATTTTCCTTTATGCGTGGATGAAGATCTGCAGGGTATGAACCGTAGTGTGCATTGTGAAAAAATGAAATCAAACAACATCTTTGGCCGCCGCTACTTCTACCCCCTCATCAGCCAGTTTCCAACTTATCGCGGCCTGGAATCGGCTTTACCGGGAAAAACGCCGGTGGCGGAAAAGATCACAGAACAGGTGATCTGTTTACCTTTGTATCCGGAACTTAAACCGGAAAACCAAAATGCTATCGTGAGCATTATATTCAATGAATAAGATTACTGATATTAGCGATGTAATAAAAGCTACTGAACTTGGTGAAGGTCAGTTTATTGAATTTAAAGAATCATTTGATAAAAGCCTTGCCAAAGAAATAGTGGCTTTTGCCAATGCTTCAGGCGGAGTGATTTTGCTGGGTATCACCGATGCCG
>CAYWHQ010000604.1:0-1768 GCA_964457665.1 uncultured Prolixibacteraceae bacterium
GGTACGAGATCTTGCCATCTTCAATTGATAAGCAACCGGGTGCCTTATCTGTATTCCGAAGTGTTCTATGTCAGTCCCGGTTCAGAATATTCCTTTTCCATCGATGTTTTTGACCCGGATACAGCCGGACAGGTTAAGATTTATGCTGATTTCCTTGATGCTTATGGGTTTGATATTTTTGGCGCACCTCCTGTTTTTTCAAGGGATTCAATGGAATGGCAGACGATCAGCTGGTCAGGGAGTGTTCCGGATCAGGCAGTTGTGGGCTATGTCCTGGTTAAGTTTTACTGTCAGCCGTCACTCTATTCATTTAATCGCGAAGCAAATATCTGGATTGATAATGCCAGGTTTATCCAGTCCGGCCAGAATCTTATTCTGAACGGAAGCTTTGAGCAGTGGTTGGTGGATGTAAAGGAATTAAATCTTGATCAGAAAGACCTGATCGTTTATCCCAATCCTTCAGGTACAAACGCAAATATAAAGTTGAATGACGGGATAGGTCGTTTATTAATCACCGATTTGGCAGGCAGGGTAATTCTTTTCCATGAAAGCGTGGCACCGGGACTCTTTTCAATCGATGTGTCAAGATATCCAGAAGGTGTTTATCTTATATCCGCCCAAGACCGGAGTGGAGGGTTGCACAGGGGAAAGCTGGTGGTATCCCGTTAGACTTTATCCGAGCAGGTCCTGATATTCCGGATGCCGGTCAATATATCTCGTGACATAAGAGCAATAGGATCTCACGCGGAAGCCTTTGGCTCTTGCATATTCTAATGCGGTTCCGGCCATTTTAGCGGCAATCCCTCTTCCTTCGAAAGCAGGAGGCACTTCGGTATGGGTAAAAACAAAGAGCTCCTGGCTGATGATATAAATGAGCATGGCCGATTTTCCTCCTTCCAGAACGACTTCGAATCGGCCTGCCGATTCATTGTGAGTCACTTTATATTCACTTGACATTGTGATGATTGACTATTGATCGCTTATAGGTATTTTTAATTAGGGCGGGGTTTAGGGTTGCTGCTGTTCAAACCGGATTTTCCATAACCCCCGGAGGTCGCCGAGTTGATAGCCAACAGCCATGTCTTCGGGATATTTTGAATGGATAAAGTCATAATCAGGGTCCTGGATGGTCTTTCCGGGATCTCCGTGGCAAAGCAGGCACATGGGATTCTGGATGACGATCGGGGCGTAGTAAATAATTTCTCCTTCTGAGACTTCGAGGTGAGGCTGCAGTTCCCGCCCATCCTTTATTTGTTGACGGTATCCCTCCATAACGGTAAGATCAAGTTCTTGCGCTTGGTTGCCATGATTTCTGAACCGGTCGGTCACACGACTGATACCAACCTGATAAACTTGATTGAGCGAATCAATGATAGGGCTGGCCTGAAGGTGGCAATAAGCTGCCGCATTTTGCACACCGCCTTCCTGCAGTGCGGCTTGTAACTCACCCGACAATACCTGAAAGCTTTGCTGGACAATGGATTTGCCTTTCGAAATATAGGCTGCCTGATCTTCAGGAGATAGGGTCTGCTTATTATGAGGCAGGGTGCAGCCTGAAAAGAAAATGAAGAATGAGACGGTGAAGGAGAAAGTGGAAAGGGGAAGTTTCATTTTATTGATTTTTTTTAAAAGTATTCTTAAAAATCGTACTACCACTATAGTGATCGTACATTTTTTTTTTGAACCACCGGGTATATTTCGATTAAAAACCGGATAAACAGAAAAAAGGAGGTCATATGAAACTTGAAAGGAATTTCCTGTACCATGT
>CAYWHQ010000605.1:0-1765 GCA_964457665.1 uncultured Prolixibacteraceae bacterium
GGAAAAAAGACTTCCAGAACGATCAGCGTAGTGTCGTAATGCAAGGTGAGGGCCGGGGCCATTTTCTTCATCAAGGGATCGCCGGGAACCTTCAGGTCGTCGCTGCCTGAACAGGCGCTGATCACACCGGCCAGGATGATCAGGGAATAAAGGATACTTTTTTTCATGGGTAATGGATTGTTATTCGATGATGGTCATGGTTTTTGAGGCGGAGGAATTTTTGGTACGGAGGGAAAGAATTGCATCAGCGGCAGCTTCAGGTGCCCTTTCCAGTTGCCCCAGGAGTGCCCTTCATGCACCTCCAGGTACTGGTAAAAGTATCCTCTCTGCTGCAGGATATCCCTGAGGTTCCGTACCATCGGGATCAGTACGCCGATGTCGTAGGTTCCGATGTCGAGGTAGAAGCTCAGGTTCAGTTTGTCACCCGAAGCCAGCCCTTCGGAAATGGAGGTCTGGACATTGCTTGACTGTGCCGCCACTTTTCCGAATATCTCCGGGTTCTTCCATCCCAGGTAGAGGGATATATTCCCCCCATTGGAGGCTCCGATGACCGCATGTTTCTGCGGATCGGGATCGATAGGGTAGCGCTGCAGCAGGAACGGCATCAGCTCTTCACAGATGAATTTCCGGAAGTTCTCCTGTTTGGTTCCAGCGTATTCATTTTCCCGGTCAACCGGTGGGACGAAGACGGCGATCACCGGAGCCATCATTTTCTGGGAGATCAGGTAATCGAGGATGTTCTTTACATTGCAGAGGGAGAGGTAATCGAGACCGTCGTGGAAGAGGACAACAGGGAACTGCCGGCCTGACGGGGTAAAGGCAACCGGGAGGTAGATCCTGATCGTCCGGCTGTTGCCAAGGTTCTGGCTGTAAAAAACGGTGTCTTTCAGGGTGCCGTGGGGAAGGCTGTCGTAATAGACCGTTTCGACCGAGAAGACATACTCCGGCATTCTCAGTTCGGAGTTTGGTCCGTATCCTCCGTTGCAGGTATAGGGGTTGAGGGGATCCAGGATCCATTGTGCGCCATCGCGGACCAACTTATAGTCGAGCCGTGCGTTGGATTCATAAACGGTGGAATGGTACCAGAAGTTGGTTCCGTCGATGTGCGTGAAGGAGAGGCTGGGGTTCCATCCGGTGGCATCCCCGGCCAGGGTGAGGGATATGGCACTTCCCTGGAAGATGAAGTGGACCAGGGTGTCGTTCTCGCAGTAGGGGAAGGAGTGGCCTGCCGACATGAAGCTGTCGGCGACCGCCTGCCGTTCGTTCAGCGGGAGGCTGTTCAGCCGGTCGATGAACTGCTGGAAAGTCTGACCGATGGAGGAAACCTGGAGAAGTACCAGAGAAGCAGCCAGAAACACTATCCGGAAAAATCGGGTGATCATGATTCCATTATTGTTTTACGGGGCGCGTAACGGTATCAAAGGTAAAAAATAATCCAAAAGACAGTTTTCTTTAAAACCGAGGCTTGTAATTTACGAAGTACAATGTACGATGTACGAATGAATAGCAACCGGCCATTGACATATTGATCCGGTTTGCTTATCTTTGGTTTTTCATTCCCATACAATGAAAACACATTCCTGCTTTCCCGCTGTCCTGTTTATTCTGCTTCTTCACACCTTCGCCGCAACTTCCTTTTCCCAGGTGATTCCCGTCAACCAGACCTTCTCTTTCGACACCATCTTTGCTCCATTCACCGGTTCAACTGCTGTATATTCCTTGAAAGCCTATGGGAATGTAAACCTTTACAGCAATTCCAGCCTGG
>CAYWHQ010000606.1:0-1763 GCA_964457665.1 uncultured Prolixibacteraceae bacterium
CCCCAATGGCAAAAAGCTGCTCCATCCTGCCCCCGAAAGCCCCGATAACGTAATCATACATGTCCCAGGTACGAACACCGAGGGCTTCCCTCGCATTAAAATACTGGCCGGGATCGGGTGTCCGGAAACGGGTAAGGTCAAGCAAACCTTCATCCACAATCGCAAGGGTGTAGGTCATGGCACGTTTCGATTTCTCGCTCACGGTGATGGTGAAAGGCTGCTCAGGCCGTACCTCCTTCGGTGCCAGCACTTCGGGGTTCAGAACCAGCGAAGGGTCCGACACCTTTACGGGAACCACGCCGTACATTCTCACCGGAAGGTCGTTGACCGTTTGCAGATGTGGCTGAATCAAAGAAACATGCAGATAGAACCCCGGAGCCATCTCCGGTTTGATCTTCACAGGGATCTTGGTCTCCTTTTCCTTCATCGAAACCCAAAAAGCATCCAGAACAACGGATCCGGATTCGATGCTGACCAGGGCATGACCCTCCCCGCCCGATGGTACGAGAACCGTAGCGGTTTCACCGATCATGTACTCTTCTTTATCCGTCGAGAAAGAGAGCATGGTGGCCGCTTCGATTTGCTCGTCCCTGCTGCCGGAGCCATAGGGGAAGTCGAGATAAAACTCCGCTGCTGCGGCGTGTCCTGCCTCATCCCTTACCCTGACGAGATACCTTCCCCAGTCATCATCGATCCGGAAGGATAGGGTGCCTTTGCCGTTCAGAGTCGAGAGAGCGATCTTCCGTTTGACATCTTTCTCCATGGTACCTTCGTACGTAGCATAATCATTGTCGGAACCATTCCACCACCAGCGCCACTGGAGTTTGATGATCTCGGCTTCGAGCCCCTTTCTGGAGACCGGTTTCCCGGACTCATCGAGGGTGACGATTTCAAAAGCATGATCACGGTCGTTCTGAAGCATTACGGCACCGTGTTCTTTTACAGGCAACCTGATACCAACGTAGACCGGATAGGGGCTGAAAGGAAGCGAGAAGTAGTCGCGGCTGAAATCACCTCCCTCTTCAAACAAACTGGTCATAAATCCGGCCAGAAGCATACCCGGGGCATCTTTCGCGTGTTGTATCATTCCGGTCACGGAGGCATTGCCGTTTTGATCCGTTCTGCCATCGAACAGGATCTGCTCCTCCGCTTCCAGCCTTCGGCTGGGATCTTCAAAGATGAACTCCGGATATCCGCTGAAGGAAGTCGGCATTCCGGAGAGTTTTGCCGAGATCATAAGTTTCAGATCAGGGGCAGGTGCTCCTGTAAGCCATGAGGAGGTAAATTTTCCCGCTATACTCTTCCCTGCCCTGAGCATCGGGGTGTCAAAGTCGAGGTTCAATCGCAAGCGGTTAGGTTTGACTGTTTCGATCTTGATGTTCCTGGTCACAGTCAGTCCGCCCGCCCTGAAGGTGGCGGTCCAGTTCCCGGTAGGGACGTTTTCGTCGGTCGGAACGGCGAAGCTGTAAAAACCGTTCAGGGCGTTGATCCGGGTTATCCGGGTATAGAGTTGTCCGCGGGGGTTGGTAAGGTCGAGGGTTGCCGGGTAACCCGCGGGCAGTTTTTCGAGTTTGTTCTGCAGGATGAAAGTAAGAAAGAGGGTGTCGCCGGGTCTCCAGACACCGCGTTCTCCAAATGCAAAGCCTTTCATGCCATCCTTCACGCCGGTACCTGCCACGTCGAACCTGCTCAGCGAGAGGGCCGAGCCATCGTCGACCCGAAGGTATCCGTGTTGCCCATCCTTCCTGACGGTCACAAGCCAT
>CAYWHQ010000607.1:0-1757 GCA_964457665.1 uncultured Prolixibacteraceae bacterium
AAGCCGGAGAACGTGTACGCGAAGTTCGCGGAGGTCGTGGCCTGGGGCGGGCGGGTGATTTACGCTCCCCGCAACGAGTCGTGGAAGATGCGATCTGATATTTTGACTTACCAGGAGGGGAATATCATCGAGATCGCATCGGATTTTTGGGAGTAATTTCATATTGAATAATGCATAACAAAAGTCCTTTTACTCAGGCCGGGGTGAATACCCTGGTCTGGTTTTATTCATATAAGGGGTGTCGAGGAAGACATTTAAAAATTATGCTATGTATCTAAACGAGCCCAATGCTATATAATGAATTTAGCATTTATTTTCCCTGTTCATCTAACTCGGCTTGGAGACTAAAGGAAATTCTAATGAGAAAGCAATTGCTTGCTGGCATTCTCATCCTGATCCTGACAGTACCTGCCTGTCTTCTGACATCCGATCAACCCGAAGACGTCGTGAATGCGGTTCCCGCAGAAGAAGAATATTATACGGATCTTGTAGCCATCTATGTTTTTCCACAATCCGGTACGGAAAGCTTTGAAATCGTGGTCGTATATTCAGCCTTTACGAACGCGCGCGGCGGTATTCCGATCCGGTGTTATTACATCACTCCTTCAGGAATGACCTTCTATGCCGGAACAATTACTCCACCCGCTCTTGAACAAAAGACAACAGGTTTATTCGGCCAGGTAGAATTCAATGTCCGGCAAGCAAGCGGCAAAATCGAAACGGGGAAATACACAGCTGGCTGTTTGACCGAAATGCACGAACGAGACATTCAAACCAGTTTTCTTGTTGTTGAAATTACTCCTACCCCTACATCTACTCCACTGGCCAGCAATAAACCTGCAGCCAAAGCCACTGCAACTCTCGCCCCTCTATCAACTGCTACGGCAACTCCAACCCCAACCACAGCGACCAGGGCGAACAAAGGAAGGATCATTTTTGATTACGCTAAAGGACAATCGAGCCGGGCTGGAGCGGCCGGTGAAGCTGCTCAAGTGACGAATATGTGTATCCCAGAAATTACGATCAATACGGCTGGCGGTCTGAGTGGGTCCTGTGAAAAAACAAATACGACCGGGCATCTGGTAACTAATGCGTCATTTACAGTCACAGTCGTCGGCGCAGTAGATGCAATGGGAAAAATCCATTTTTCCTATGATGTTTCGGAAATCGGCAATCCAAATGGAGCCTGGCGAGTTTCCTATGAGGGCGAGGGGGTTCTGACCTCACCGGCAGCAGGCGCAGGAACCGCTACCTTTAGTTATTCATGCGTGTCCGGATCAGACAATTTGCTGTGGTGCGGGTCAAGTCCATCGGAATCATTTTCTGGCAGCCTGCCATGGAACTTTTTGCTGTCCCAATCCTCACCCTGATTGATGTATTTCTGATCCGTTATCATCCCAGGGACATCGTTCGGCGGATTTTTTCCTGTGGCATGGCGAAGGAGTCGGGATTATCAAATTCCCGGCCGAAATAGCAGAAAGCCGGGCAGTATTTACCGGTGCATGGAATTGCCAGAGCCGAGGTCGCTATTTTAGGGAATTGTCATAGCGGCCTTTTTTTGAGATAATCGAAACACCAAATTTGATCTGTAATTTAGTTTCTTTTCCGTGCCCAACCGTTTATTCTGGAAGGCAGTATGGCAAATATTCACTCATTTCGTAATCTGGACGAGTATGAAGCACAACTGCAGTCGGCGGTTGGGACGTGGATGCCTGCCCGGCGGATCGTCCTGGCCGCAGCCATGGCAGAGCGCTGGC
>CAYWHQ010000608.1:0-1745 GCA_964457665.1 uncultured Prolixibacteraceae bacterium
CACCGCCGAATGGTTCCGGAGGAACGGGGTGAACACCCCCAGGGTAAGCCAGCGCTGGTAAAGCTCTTTAGTGGGTTGTCCCATGAAGCCGCCCATGTCGGGACCCGTGAAGCTGACCCCTGAGAGGCCGAGGCTGCTGACCAGCCGTACCCCGAGCATCATGTGGTCGTCGGTGGCCTCATTATCGCCGGTCCAGACGGCAGAGTAGCGCTGGATGCCTGCATAGGCAGCGCGGGTGAGTACGAAGGGCCGTTTCCCGTTCATCAGCTCCCGGGTGCCTTCATAAGTGGCCTTCGACATAGTCAGCCCGTAAATGTTGTGCGCTTCGGCCATGGTCCCCTTTCTTCCTTCAAAATCAAACTGAACGATGTTCGGGATATTCTGGCCCCATACAGCCGGCTCATTCATGTCGTTCCAGAAGCCTTCCACGCCGGGTTCGGTGAGGCGGTTGAAGGAGGCGCCCCACCACTTCCGCACCTTTTCGTTCGTGAAGTCGGGAAAGTGGCACCGTCCCGGCCAGACACTGCCGGTATAATTTGTCCCTTCAGGATAAGTTGCGAAATAGCCGTTCTTCACCCCTTCGTCATAGGCAAAATAACCCGGCTCTATCTTGATTCCCGGATCCACAATGGTCACGATATGGAATCCCATCCGGTTGAGGTCGCCGATAAGGGTCTTCGGATCGGGGAAGCGGGTCGGGTGCCAGGTAAAGATCTTGTAGGCATCCATGTAGTCGATGTCGAAATAGATCACATCGCATGGGATCTGCTTGTCGCGGAACTTCCGGGCCAGGCTCATCACCTCGGTGTCGGGGTAGTAGCCCCAGCGGCACTGCTGGTAGCCCAGGCTCCAGAGGGGAGGCATCTTCATCCTGCCGGTCAGCCAGGTATAATCCTCAATGATTCCCGCCACCGTTGACGATCCGAAGAAGTAGTAGTTCATCTCCCCGTCGGTGGCCGAGAAGCGCATGAACTGGTTGTCGGTGGATGCGGCGAAATCGAATTTTGTCCGGAAGGTGTTATCGAGGAAGATTCCGTAGACCCCCTTGTCGTGAATCCCCATGTAGAAGGGGATGCTCACGTAGATGGGATCGGCGTTGAGCGCGTAGGCAGGCACATCGGAGTTCCACATCTCGAACTTCTCTCCGCGGCGGTCGAGGTTGCCGGTCTTCTCGCCCAGCCCGATGAATTTTTCCTCCGGAAAGATCTTTTTATAAGAGGTTGCCTCCGTTCCCTGCCAGGTAAGCGGGAAAGGAGCATAATCCTCGTTCAGGAGATTTCCCTTCTTATCCAGGAATGCCAGCCGGAACGGCTCCTGCCAAACCCTTATCGTGAGCGAGTCGGTTTCCAGGTCAAGGTACTCATTTTGCGGCTTCACCGTCCTGCCGGCAGAATCTGCATCCGGTATGATACCCGAAAGACGAAAACGACCATTGGCCAGGGGCTCCCGGATCACCGCGAAAGAGTGGTCCGGCGCGAACTCCGTCCTTGTCACCCGCACCCGGACGATATCGGGGGCACAGAGGGTCAATAGCACGCGGGCATGTTCGGCGGTGATCAGGACCCCGTCGCGGGTCTCCTTCACCTCCAGGGCTTTTCCGGGGGTGATGATGCCCGAAGGCTGGGCCGACAGGGAGGAGAGGCTTAAGATCAGGAGGAGGGTGAGAAGGGTGCTTTTCATGGGAAAGGGATTTAATGGATCAAAAGTACATTTTTCTGCTCAACCGGATCCATGTGTATAAATAT
>CAYWHQ010000609.1:0-1734 GCA_964457665.1 uncultured Prolixibacteraceae bacterium
ATTGGCAATGAACTCCTCTCTAGAGATCCCTGTCAGAACCTTACCGTCGGGATTATATTTTCTTGTAATTAATTTTGACGGGAACAGGAGCCGGTATACCGGAAAGCTTATTATTCAATGAATTCCTTTTAGGAAAAATCGCAACACCTCCAACGTTACGCTTTTTCTGGCTGCGTTGAAATCTGAAGTGTTCGCCTGGTTTATCGGTTCGACAAGGGTTGCAAAGTAAACGACTTTTCCGCCTGCCTCGATCCATCCGACAAACCACCCGTAGTTGTTGCCATTCCGGATGGCCCAGCCGGTCTTCCCGTTCAGGGTATAGCTGGTGGTTTGCTCATTGATCATGAGATGCTTCATGATTTGGATGGTTTGATAGTCGAGAGGAAGTTTACCGTCGCGAAGCCTTTGAAGAAACTCAACCTGCTGCCTCGGGGTGATCCGTGAAGGCCCTTCCAGCCAGAAGAGGTTGAGTGTGGTATCGGTAACGACCATGTTGCCATAATCCAGTTTCTGAAGGTAGTTCTGCATACGCTGGAAGCCAATTTTATCTGCAAGTTCCTGGTAACAAGGCACACAGGAAAGCCTGAAAGCCTCCTGCAGGTTCATGTCCTTTTCCCATTGCGGCAATCGCCTTTTTTCTCCTCTCCAGCGGAAGATGAAGGTGGTGTCGATCACACCTGTTTCCAGGCCGATCAGGCTGTTGGGGATCTTGAAAGTGGAGGCGGGGAGATAGCCGCTGTCCCACCGGGCCGGGTTATACCCGAAATAGGTACCCTTGCCCGGGTCAAGGAGAATGATGGTGCCATCCAGGTTGTACTGGTCAAAAATCCCCTTCAGGATGAGGGCAGTGTCGGTCGCTCCCTTCATCCGGGTCACTGCCTTTATGAGATCGTTGGGGATGGTCGCGGAGAGAACGTAATGGGCAATTTTCCAGCCGCCGGCGGTGAGGACAAGCGCACCCGACCCGCGGCAGAGTCCCATCTGCGTATCAAGTAATTCGTCGAACCAGGCAGTATTGCCCTTCTCTGAAAGGTACATATGTCGTTCGACCGGATGGAAGTTCCATGTTTGTTTTCGTTCGAAGTATGGCTTGCAGAAATCCCGGAATTCGCCTGCAGTCCAGTATTCGGTTGCATCGGTCCCGATGAAGACGGCGTCGGGGGTCATGGCTCCTAAATAAGCATCCAGGTTGGCCGATGCAGCATCGCGATGCCAACGGTCGAGCAATCCGTTCAGGGTCTGGATCTCTTCATTGTTAATTTGCTGCGGAAAGACAATCATCTGAAAGACTGTCGTTATAAGGAGCAGGGTCAACATTCGTTTTATCATAAGGCGTGAAATTAGCAGGGAGAATTATCTATCTTCCCTGGGTTACAAAGGTCATAAAAAATCTATTCCTCTGTTTCTATGACTCCCAGGCCGGCAAGTGCCTCCACGATGTCGAGGATCTCGGCAGTATGGGCTGGGTCCGTTTCGGAACGGTTCATGATATCACGGATGCTGCGGTAATCCGAGCCCGGGAAAGGCAGGTGAAAAAGGAACAATCCCTGCGGAATACTCAGGTTGATTTTCCTCTCGGCCCGGTCGCGCCCCTGACCTGTCCAGATCGTTATACTGCTGATGTAACGGTTGTCGCGCGAGGTAGTGAACCTTGCCCCGCCATTTCTGCGTTCCCTGATACGCCGCGACATGCGCTGATCGGCGGGCGCAGGAGGAATCAGTGGCGAAAGATCG
>CAYWHQ010000610.1:0-1732 GCA_964457665.1 uncultured Prolixibacteraceae bacterium
GTGTCGCACCGGGCGATCGATTTTTCGTACTGCCGTTTCGCCTCCTCGTAATTTTGCGAGTTTTTGTACTGGACCGCGAAGTTGTAATGCTTCTTGGCCTCGGCGAGACGGTCGTCCGCGGTCTGGGCGGACGCGCGCGATGCGGCCGGAATCGAAAGCGAAAGCGCCGCGGCTGCAACGATGGCGCATGTCATGCGGATTTTCATCGGATACCTCCATTCTCGTTTGCTTCGGTCCGGGATCGCCGTCTTGCTGCCGGGCGTACGCCGCCCGTTATTCATGGGTTGAAAAACTACATCCGGATTGTTGATATACGGCAAGGAACATGTTAGTTCATTGTGAGCCCGGCACACCCGCTCCCGGAATGGGGCATGGGGAACGTTCCATGCGGACCGTCCCCCATGCCTCCGTTTACAGCCCGATGCTCGTGCCGACATACCACATCCGCGGGGTTGCGGGCCCGTACACATATCCGGCGTCGCGGTCGACACCCTTGTCGAAATCGTCCTGATAGCTGTCCGTGGCGTTCTTCACTCCGAACCGAAGCTGGGTCTCGCCCTTCCCGCTGTTCGTATGGATGAGGCACACCGTCGCGCCCAGGTCCAGCGTCAGGAACGGATCGGTGGTCTCCAGACGGTCGGTGGCGATATACCCCGCATAATGCGGAGCCTTCATGGAACCGGTGTAATTGAGCCCCACAAAGAAGGACCATCTTTTGTCCGGACGGATGAACGTGGTGAGCGAACCATACTGTTCCGGCGTCCTGAAAAGCCGAGTGGTACTGAAATCCGGCTCCGGCGAGTCGAGTTCGTCGGACTGGAACGTGAAATTGCCCTGGATTTCGAATATGCGTCGGGTGCGGTATCCCGCCTGGAGTTCCACGCCCGATACGGTGAGACCGTCGCCGTTGCGGCGTTCGAATTCGTACTGGTCCGTCGAGGGATCGTCGGCTTCCACGATCTGGAACTGGTCGTCGAGCACGGTATGGAATCCGGTGATCCCCGCCTGCACACCAAAGGAACCGAACACCTTCATGTAATCGAGCGTACCCGAGAAGCTCACGCTTTTTTCCTCTTCGAGACCGGTCGAATTCCTGATGACCTGGCCTTCACCGTTCACCTGCGTGATATGCAGGTCCTCGTCGAACACCTGCGGCGCCTTGAAACCGGTCGATACGCTGCCCCTGAGCTTCAGTTCGTCGTTCAGCTTGTACATGGCCGACACCCGCGGGCTCACGACGGGATCGTCGAGCAGGGAATGCCTGTCCACGCGCGCTCCCGCCACCAGTGTCAGGCGGTCCCTGAACGTGTACTGGTCCTGGAGGAACACACCGAAATCGGTGTACTCGTCGTCCACTATCCGGTTATAGCTGGGCGCCATGTCCTTCAGCTTTTCGGTGTTGTGCGAAAATCCCACTGTGGCGAGGTGCGAACCCAGCGTGTAATTTAGTTTGCCGGTCACCACGGACGTGGGATTGTCGGTGCTGCCGTACGCATTCGGGTCCTGGTTGGCGCCGTAGTAGGACTGACGGTCGGCGAGGGCGAACGAATAGCCCGTTTCCAGGTAAAGGTCCTTGCTTACGGTGTGGGCGTATTTGATGTTGCCCCCCCAGCGGTAGCTTTCGGCCGCTTCGCTGATCATGGCCTGATGACTGGGCTTCGAGAGGGAATCGCCGCCGCGGCGGTCCTCGTGAATACGGTGGAGGTAGCCGGTGAGTTCACCGTTCTTTGTG
>CAYWHQ010000611.1:0-1728 GCA_964457665.1 uncultured Prolixibacteraceae bacterium
AACTTCAGACTTGTAAAGTCATAATTTATTCCGGTAAATCTGACCACTCTGCCGGTCACATCTCTCTGTGCCACTGCATTGGCTTTGATATGACGAACCTCTCCCCCGGGACAAACTATCCTGAATTCTGCATCGTAGTCGCTTCCGGAATGAACGGCATTTTCAACAGCATTTACGCCTTCGGTCAGATCGTCAGGATGCAGTCTGGATCTCCATGCCTCAAAATTATGGGTAAACTCATCTTTTTTAACTCCGTACAGGTTGAACATCGATTCATCCCAAACAAGTTCATTTGTATCTACATTCCATTCCCATATTCCGAATCCTGCTGCTTCAGCGGCAAGCTTCAGCTTTCTTCCTCCTCGCTCAATCTCCTCTGCCGCCTTGCGCTCCCTTGTAATATCCTGCATGGCTCCCACCATTCTCAGCGCGTTTCCTCCTTCATCCCGGAGCACATACCCACGGTCTTTCACCTGGGCAAATGAACCGTCGGTCTTAAGAAACCGGTATTCCTCCTGCCAGAATTGTTTATCCGGATCATTCACCACTGAAAAAAAACTTTGATCCACACGGGTGCGGTCATCCGGATGTACACGGTCAATCCACCATTGGGCCGTTTGAGGCTCCCTGACAATATCTGTCCAGCCAAACACCACCGATCCCGATTCATTCCACTTCTGCGTATCCGTCACCACATCCCAATCCCACACCACATCATTTGTTGCAAGATGAGCCAGCTTTAAACGTTCCTCACTCTCCTTCAGCCCGGCATGACTCTATTTCATCTTGTTCTCGGTCATCTTCCGGTAGGTGATATCCACGGCAATGGTGAGATTGTAAGGTTTGCCATGGATTTCAATCAATGATGCCGACATGAGAACCGTGATCGGTTTCCCCTCTTTTGAATAAATCACCGCTTCTTCCTCCCGGACAAATCCGTCATGCTTCAGTTTTTCTGAAATGGGAATCCGGTATTTATCGTCGAAGCGGACCACGTCGCGCGCCCGTTTTCCGATAACCTCCTCCGGCGAAAATCCGAGGATATTATAAAAGGCTTGGTTGACCTCTATGTAAATTCCGGTTTCGAGTTCGGTCAGTCCGATGATGTTTGGACTGGTATTGAATATTTTATAAAACATTTCCTGGGATAATTTCAGCTCACTGATGTCATTGCTGACGCCGAACAATGCCGGAGCCCCATTCCAGACGCCTTTGGTGATATACGTCTCCACAGGGATGGATTCTCCCAGTTTAGAAACAATGGGGACCTTACAACAAAGCTCTCTCCCTTCCAGCATCGCCTTCACGATCCGTCCTGCTTCCGCTCTCCTTTCTTCCGGATGGACTACTAATATGGATTTCCCGGCAAGAGCCTCTTCCGTATAACCCAGCCGCTTTTTAACCGTTTCGTTAATGGCCACGACGTTTCCTGATTCATCGAGTACCCAATGAAAATTGATGTCGGCCTCAAAAAAATTTTTCAGATTTTCCTGGAGATAATGATTCTGCATATGAAATAACATGGAGCGTTAGGCGTCTTAACTATTGTCAGTGATAATGCTTTATGAATACCGGATTCAAAAATAATGCAACTTGCCGAAGTATTCAACAGATTGGTAAATAATTTCTGATCGGGAGTGACCGGGCTGACCTTGCAAAAAAAAGACATCAGAGCGCCGGCATAATATAAAATTGTATACTTTTCGGTTGAATATCACGTTATCTTGC
>CAYWHQ010000612.1:0-1727 GCA_964457665.1 uncultured Prolixibacteraceae bacterium
GTATAATGAGCCATATCGGCAAACACCAGTCGCGAACCCACTTGGAGCGGTTTCGGAAAGGAGTAGTCGCCGAAAACATCCCCCGCCAGGCAGGTGAGGCCGCCCAGCCGATAATCGTAAGCAAACTCCCCAAGCTTTCCGGCGCCTTCAATTTCCGGCCGATACGGCATTTCGAGGACGTCGGGGGTGTGAGCCGCCGCCGAGGCGTCCAGAATGGCGATGTCTTTCTGGTTGTGAATAAGGTCCAGAACCGAGGCCACCAACACCCCGGCATTGAGCACGACCGCTTCGCCGGGTTCGAGGTAGACCTCCACGGGGTAGCGCTTCCTGAAGTCGACAATGAGCTCGCAGAGCAGGTCCACGTCGTAATCCGGCCGCGTAATATGATGGCCTCCACCGAAATTGACCCATTGCATGCGCGGGATAACCTCCCCGAACTTCTCTTCGAAGACCCTCAGCGTCCGCGCCAGGGAATCCGCGTTCAGCTCGCAGAGGGTGTGGAAATGCAGTCCCGAGATGCCCTCAAGATCCTCCTCGCGGAAATTCTTCCGCGTGACCCCCAGTCTCGAACCCGGCGCGCAGGGGTCGTAGAGGGCAACGGCGACTTCCGAGTGTTCGGGATTGACGCGAATCCCGCAGGAAACCTGCTTTGTTGAGGCAGCCAGGAGGGGTTTGAAGCGCTGCCACTGGGAAAAAGAATTGAAGACGAGGTGATTGCTGTACCCTAGCAGTTCGTCAAATTCGGTTTCCCGGTAGGCCGGCGCAAAGACGTGCACTTCCCTGCCGAATTCTTCGCAACCCAGGCGGGCTTCATGGAGCGAGCTGGCGGCGACCCCCCGGAGGTGCTCCCGGATGAGGGGAAACACGGCAAACATGGCAAAACCCTTGAGCGCCATGATGATCTTGCAGCCCGTGCGCTCCTGCACACCGACCAGAACGGCGAGATTCTGCAGGAGCTTGGTTTCATCCAAAACATAGCAGGGAGTAGGTACATTGCTCAGGTCAAACATGGGACTACAGCCGCACCAACCTAATCAAGAAATTCTTCTTTCCACGGCAGCCCGTAGCGGCCGATTTCCGCCATGAACGGGGTGGGATCGAGCTGCTCCACATTGAAGACCCCGGCCCCCGACCAGATGCCCTTCAGCATCAAGGCGGCACCGAGCACGGGCGGGACACCGGCGGTATACGAAACGGCGTTGGCGCGAACTTCCCGATAACAGGCGGCGTGATCGCAGATGTTGTAGACAAAGTACTTGCGGGTCTTGCCGTCCTTGATCCCCTCGATCAGGCAGCCGATGCAGGTCTTGCCGGCATAGCTTTCGCCCAGGGAAGAAGGTTCCGGCAGCAGGGCCTTCAAGAACTGGAGCGGCACAATCTCGACACCCTGAAAGCTCACGGGGTCGATGCGCGTCATGCCCACATTCTGGAGCACGCGCAGGTGCGTCAGGTATTCCTGGGAGAAGGTCATCCAAAAGCGGATGCGTTTGATGTTCGGGATATGCCGTACCAGTGATTCCAGCTCTTCGTGGTACATCAGGTAGGATTCCCGGGGGCCGATTTCCGGATAATCGACGGGTTTGTGGATCGACAGAGGATCGGTTTCGAGCCACTGCCCGTTCTCATAGTAGCGGCCTCGCGCGGTCACTTCCCGGATGTTGATTTCGGGATTGAAATTGGTGGCGAAGGCAAAGCCATGCTGCCCGGCGTTGCAGTCCACAATGTCC
>CAYWHQ010000613.1:0-1715 GCA_964457665.1 uncultured Prolixibacteraceae bacterium
CATATATAAGGCATGAAGATCGCTGTTAACACAAGGCTGCTGATACGGAACCGACTTGAAGGCATCGGATGGTTTACCTTTGAGTCATTGCAAAGGATCACCCGTCAGCAGAGGGAGCATGAATTCTTCTTCATTTTCGACCGGGATTACGACCCCTCCTTCCTCTTCTCGGATAATATCACGCCGGTAGTACAATTTCCCCAGGCCCGCCATCCGATGCTCTATTACTGGTGGTTTGAAAAAATGATCCCTCCGCTGCTGGACAAACTGAAACCTGATCTTTTTCTCTCTCCCGACGGATTTTTATCCCTCCGGACCAGCATTCCCTCCATGACCGTGTTTCACGATCTCAATTTTGAACATTACCCCGAAGATATCCCTTACTGGACACGACGCTATTACCGCCACTATTTCCCCCGCTATGCCGCCAGGGCGGTCAGGATCGCCACCGTGTCGGAGTTCTCTAAAACCGATATCATCCGGCAATACAAGGTGGATGCATCAAAAATTGATGTTGTCTACGACGGGGCGAATGAAGCCTATCACCCCCTCACCCCCGACGAAAAAAAAGCCGTCCGTAACTGGTATACCAATGGCAAACCCTACTTCCTTTTCATCGGGGCGCTTCATCCCCGGAAAAACCTTTGTAACCTCTTCAGGGCTTTCGACCTTTTCAGGAAATCCAATCCATCCGACGTCAAATTGGTGATCGTGGGCGCCAAAAAATGGTGGACCCGCGACATTGACCATGCATACCAGCAGATGAACTTCTCCAACGATGTGATCTTCACCGGAAGACTCGGTATCGACGCACTGACCGGCGTACTGGGTGCAGCCCTTGCACTCACCTATGTCTCCTATTTCGAAGGATTCGGCATTCCCATCGTGGAGGCTTTCCGTTGCGATGTTCCGGTTATCACTTCGAGGGTTACCTCCATGCCGGAGGTGGCCGGCGACGCTGCACTCCTCGTCAATCCCTTCGATCCTGAAAGCATCGCCGAGGCCCTCTACAAGGCCTATCAGTACGAAAGCCTGCGCGACGACCTGATCCAGCGCGGCAGGAAACGAAAAGACCTCTTCTCCTGGCAAAGAACCGCCGAGCTGCTCTGGGAATCCATGTATAAGGCAGCCAAAACCCGTCAACCATGAAGATCCTGCTGCTTGGCTCCGGAGGAAGGGAGCATGCCCTGGCCTGGAAACTTTCACAAAGCCCAAGGCTCTCAGGCCTGTTTATCGCTCCCGGAAATGCGGGCACATGTCTTACAGGCACCAATATACCGCTGAATCCCAACGACTTTCAATCCATCCGGGCATGGATCACCCGCCAGCCGGTGGATATGGTCGTGGTGGGCCCCGAAGAACCCCTCGTGAACGGGATCCGGGATTTTTTCCTGAACGATCCGGTCTTGGCCGGGATACCGGTGATCGGGCCCGGAAAAGCCGGTGCCATGCTGGAAGGAAGTAAAGATTTTGCAAAACAATTCATGCTGCGTCATGGAATCCCAACGGCACGCTCCCGGACTTTCGATGCCGCCTCCCTGTCCGAAGGCTTGGAATTCATCCGGTCGCTCGCACCACCATACGTGCTGAAAGCCGACGGACTGGCCGCGGGAAAAGGAGTAGTCATTGCCGGCGACGCAACAACCGCCGAGCAGGAATTCATCTCCATGGCACGCGACCGAAAGTTCGGACACGCTTCGGCTAAAGTTGTGATA
>CAYWHQ010000614.1:0-1713 GCA_964457665.1 uncultured Prolixibacteraceae bacterium
GGTTCTCCCTTTCCGGCCGGCATCGGGTCTGTTCGATGGAATCCAGGTACTGTTTTCCCATACCGGCAACCGGTCGATGCTGCCCTATGATCCACTTGCCGCTGGCTTTTATATGGTCAGTCGCTATGAGGAGTATCATACTGAAAAGAGAGACAGATACGGAAGGTATCCTGCGACGGAATCAGTAGCCTGTAAAATGGATTTTCTTGAGTTTCCGGTTGTACATTACTGGGCCGGTCATCTCGGGTCGGCACTTAAACAACATTTTCCGGAGCTTATCATCCGGAAGCCTGCTTTTCGCCTGTTACCGACCATTGATATTGACCATGCCTATGCTTACCTGCATCGCCCATTCTGGAGAACTTTTGCCGGAGCCTTCCGTTCGCTGATGCATGGAGACGGGGCTGGTATCCGGCGCAGAATCAGGGTTTTGTTTCGACTTGATCCGGATCCGTATGATGTTTATACCTATATCAGGGAAATTCATGACAAAGCCGGAATTCATCCCTTATACTTTATCCTGTTTGCCGATTACGGAGGAAAGGATAATAATATTCCGGTCGGGAGCAGTGCAATGAGAAACCTGGTGCGGTTTCTTGACCGGGATGGAACAGTGGGGGTCCATCCTTCCCTGTCGACCGCTAAACATCCCAGGCGTCTTGCCACGGAATGTGCAGGACTTGGCAGGATCCTTCAGCGAAAAATCACAGCAAGCCGACAGCACCATCTGAAGCTTGAACTTCCCAGGACATACAGGCAACTGATCAAGGCCGGAATTACACACGACTATTCCATGGGTTATGCCTCTCATCCCGGATTCCGTGCCGGCATCGCCATTCCTTTCATGTTTTTCGATCTGGTCAGGAACGACGTTACTTCCCTGAAGGTCATACCCACGGCCGTCATGGATGTAACGTTGCGCGACTACCTTCGTCTAAACAGGGAACAAAGCCTTCATAAAGTTTTTTCCCTGATGCAGCATGTCCGGAATACCGGCGGTGACTTCGTGACGCTCTGGCACAACGAGAGTCTTTCGGGACAGGGGCATTGGAAAGGATGGGAAACGGTTTATGAAGCAATACTTCAGGGAACCGGTAATGCATAGGATCAGATTTCTCCGGCACAATGACATCGACCAGGATCGCTGGGACAGATGCATCGCAGAAGCGGTGAACAGGCGTTTATATGCCTTTTCATGGTATCTCAACATAGTTTGCCCGGGATGGTGTGCCCTTGTGGATGAGGATTACCGGTCGGTCTTTCCGCTGACTTCCCGTCGAAAAGCTGGTATCGGCTATCTCTTTCAGCCGTTCTTTACCCAGCAACTGGGGCTTTTTTCGGTGGAACACCTGACTCCGGATATGCTCGACACCTATCTCTCCGAGGTGCGTTCAAGGTATCGTTTTGCTGAAATCCAGCTGAATTCCATGAACAGGCCGGATCCTTCGAAATGGAATGTCACCTGGAGAAAGAATCATGAACTGGATCTGATCCGCGGGTATGAACAGCTCCGGATGGAGTATCCGAAGAATACCATCAGGAACCTGAAAAAGGGCCGTGATAATGAAATCGAGATTCAAAGGAAAATCGGGCCTGATGAACTCATCTCTCTTTTCAGACACGGTAGAGGCAACCGGGAGGGAAAGCTGAAGTATGACCATTACGAACAGATTCGCAGGATCATGCAGCATGTGACCAATAACGGGCAGGGGT
>CAYWHQ010000615.1:0-1703 GCA_964457665.1 uncultured Prolixibacteraceae bacterium
GGACCCGGAAACAAAATACCTGCAGGATTACAAGTGATAAAAATATTGCCAGGGTGGATGGAATACCATCTCTCACTGACGCATGAACGCAAGATTGTCTATTTATTTCAAAGAGTCAAGAATGATGTTAATAAAATGCAACTGATTCATTTTATCATAAAAGGAATCAAGGATATAGACAAGATAATTTCTATTTCAAAAAATCTGCTCTGGATATGAAATCACAGCTATGAAGAGGCTGTTTCAAGAACTGTCAATTGAGGCATTTCTTTATAGATCTTTCCGTTCAGCATGCACCCAGCTGCTTTCTTGTTTTTCCCACCCCACTGTTTAAAAAAGAAAGGAATCTCAGCAATACGACATTGATCACGAACATCGACCACCCACTCTTTTTCTATTGGACGTGCATGTGGCCCACTTTCTCCGCCGGTAATCACCCAGTCAATTCCGAAAAGGTCCAGATCCGGGAGCGCTGATAACAACGGTTCAAGGGAGAGGAACTTGATGAACGCTCCGGTCATTCGCAAATCCTGAATCCGACTTTTAAAGGCTTCATGCTCCACGGTGACACCCATCCAGATATTTGGAGTCCAGTTCAGAAGAGTGGAGTAATGTTGTAGAATCTCAGAGCGTTTCGTAAGGACTTGAAAAACGTGCTGTGGACAATTGTTCATCACCTGAAAAACTTGCTGGATGAATTCCAACGGCATCTCTTCATGAAACAGATCACTCATGGAGTTTACAAAAACCATCCGGGGTTGCTTCCACTGATACGGTCTTAAAAGTTCCGATGGATGCCACCGAAGCGTAAACCCATCCTGGTATTTTTCCATTCCCATCGCTTGCAATCGCCTAGCCATCACCTCTGCGTAACAGTATCTGCATCCGGCTGAAATTTTAGTGCATCCCGTTGCCGGATTCCAGGTCAATTCAGTCCATTCGATCTTTGTTTCGGCCATGGTTAAAATAGTTTACGCTGGCGGTTGAAATCTGTCCTGGTGGCTTTATCCCAAAACTCAAGCCCACGTTCATGAGAAGTAGCAAAAAGCAGATCATAGAAATTTTCGACAGCATTAAACCGAAAGAATCGATACCCTATGTTTTCCAGGTTCTTTTGGTAATTATCACGAAATTGGTTCCGTAATTCCATGAATTTACCTTGTTTAGCTCTTTGAATATTCACTGGATCATCGAAAAATCCTCGCCCGTCAAGGAACCTGGTATACTTGGAAATGCTGTTTTTGTATTTCATCTGATCCTGAAGGGCGCTCCCTATGTTTCTGTTAAAATCTGTTCCTGAAGCGATATTGATGATAATGTCCATATTGGGGACAACCTGTTTCATCGACCTTATGAGTTGAAACGGAACACTACAATCTGTTGGATCAATAAAAACAAGGTTCAGACTTCCTTTAAGATTCTCTTTTGCCAATTTATTACAAATATCCGCATTATCATTGTAATTTCCTGGGAGAGCATAGGCATTACTGATATTTCGCGCTTGAATGCGTTGGTTTAAGACATTGATTATATCCGGATCAGAATCGAAAAACAGAGCTTTACCCAGGTACTTGAATGCAGGGTGCTCCAGAATAGCCAGGGCAGTTCCATTGAACTCATCACCACTTTCACGGTTTATGCATCGTCCGGGGCCGCTGCATATCTCAATGTAGTTTATCTTGTTTGCCCATTTCTTATGCATC
>CAYWHQ010000616.1:0-1690 GCA_964457665.1 uncultured Prolixibacteraceae bacterium
AGCATCTTTTTGTTGCCACCAATCATAATTATCTGCTCTTTTTCACTGAAAAAGGGAAATGCTTTTGGTTAAGGGCCTTTGAAATCCCGGAAGGTGCAAAGACCTCCAAGGGAAGGGCTATTCAGAATCTGATCAACATAGAGCCGGAAGACAAGGTCAGGGCCTTCATCAATGTGAAAGATCTGAAAAATCAAGAATATATTGATAATAACTACATCATCCTGGCGACTAAAAAGGGAACCATCAAGAAAACTTCCCTGGAGGCCTACTCACGTCCCCGGCTGAATGGCATCAATGCCATCACGATTAATGAAGGAGATCAGCTTCTGGAGGCTAAACTCACGCAGGGAAAGGATGAAGTCATACTGGCCCTGCGATCAGGAAGGGCGATCCGGTTCAATGAACAAACGGTAAGGCCCATGGGGCGTAATGCTGCAGGCGTCAGGGGAATCTCCCTGGCAGGAAAGGAAGATGAAGTGGTGGGGATGATCTGTATCCCTCGCGAACAGCAGATGGAAATCCTTGTGGTATCGGAAAATGGTTATGGAAAGAGGTCGGCACTCGATGATTACCGGGTCACCAACCGGGGAGGTAAAGGAGTAAAAACCATCAACATAACTGAAAAAACCGGTTCCCTTATTGCCATCAAGGAGGTGACCGACAGGGATGACCTCATGATAATAAACCGTTCCGGTATTATCATCCGCATGGCAGTGATGGACCTGAGGGTAATGGGACGAGCCACGCAGGGCGTTCGCCTGATCAAGATCGACGAAGGAGATGCCATTGCCGCCGTGGCCAAAGTTGATGTGGAGGAAGGAGCGGAAAATGGTAATGGTAACGGAAATGACCTGAGTCATGATTATGCGGTGGACCATGGAAATGAAACCGCAATTGAGCCTATAATTGACACCAGTACAGATTAAATTTTTACCTTTGTGACAAAATTAACACCAGAGACTATGAAAAGATTGTTATTTTTTTTCGTCATGCTGATTGTCACCACAATAGCATACGGACAAAAGAATGTTCGCCAGACTGCCTCCAATTACCTCAGGGAAGGCAAGCTTGACAAAGCGTTGACAGCAATCAACCAGTGCATCAATGATCCTTCCACATCGCAGGATCCGAAGACATGGCTTATCCGTGCGAATATTTTTCTGGCGATCGCCAACAGCAAGGATCCTGCATATCAGGCACTTGATCCGGATCCGATTAACGGAGCAATCGCATCTTACAAAAAAACTGTTGAGTTCGATCCTAAGAAAGACCTGTTTGAAGAGGTTTTCGGAAAGATCGATGGACTGAGGGTGTATTATTTCAATACCGCCATTCAGTATTATAATGAAGGAAATTTCAAAGATGCAGCCCGCGCTTTTGTCCGCTCTGCCGATATGATGGAGGCGGTGGAAGTATTTGACACCACCTCGTTGTTCAACGGAGCACTCTCAGCGATGAAAGCTGAAGACAATGCCTATGCCAAGAGTATTTATTTGAGAATGTTAAAGTCGAACGTGAGCATACCCTCCATATATAGTACGTTAGCAGATATTTACAGAGGGGAGAAGAATATCGATAGTGCCATGATTATCCTCAAAAAAGGACAGGAAGTGTTTCCAGACAATTTGCAGCTTTTCTTCACGGAGACAAATATTTATCTCTCATCAAATGAAACCGATAAGGCCTTAAA
>CAYWHQ010000617.1:0-1680 GCA_964457665.1 uncultured Prolixibacteraceae bacterium
GGTTCTTTTAAGTTAAAGGGGACGGTTCTTTTTATTTCCGATTTCCATCCCTCAAAAAATAGAACCGTCCCCTTTAACTCTCTGAAAAACAAAAACAGCGGTTGAAGACAATTCTCCAACCGCCATCATTAAAAACCTGTTGCAATTAATTATATGTTATGTCCCCTGAATTACCTGAATTACCTCTATGGTGCCAGGCGGTTCGAACGTCTCCAGATTTTCATCTTGTCGGCCTCCCTGATTAAATCTTCACGAAAAGCCGGGTGGGCAATGTGAATCAATGCTTCCGCGCGCTGCCAGGTCGATTTCCCTTTCAATTGGGCAGTTCCATATTCGGTAATAACATAATAAACTATTGTCCGCGGCAGTGTAACGATGGCTCCGGGAGTCAACGTTGGCCGAATCCTGGAGTGAACACTTCCGTCGGGGGCGGTATACGTGGAAGAAAGGCAGATGAGTCCTTTGCCGCCATGGGAATTGAATGCTCCTGTCATAAAATCCGCCTGACCGCCGGTTCCCGAAATCTGGCGGGTTCCCACGGATTCCGACGCCACCTGGGAATACAGGTCGATTTCAATGGCATTATTAATGGCTATAAACTTGCTGTTGGAGGCGATTGTGAACGGATTGTTGGTCCAACTGACCGGATAAGATGCGCACATGGTATTATTATGCAGGAAATCATAGAGTTTTTGCGTGCCCATGGCAAAAGTATAAGTCATTTTGTGGGTATCAATTTCCTTCCTGGCGCCGGTTACTCTTCCCTCCTCGTAAAGATCAACGCAAGCGTCGGTCAGCATCTCGGAGTGAATACCCAGATCTTTCAAGTTGCTGTCTGCAATCAGTGCGCCGACCGTATTCGGCAAGGCGCCTATTCCCAGCTGAAGACAGCATCCATCGTCGATTTCTGCAAGAACGCGAGCGGCTATTGCCCGGTCCACGTCACTTGCCGGCTCGGGTTCCAGCTGAGGCAATGGCTTATGCTCGCCGTGGACAATATAATCAACCCTGCTGATATGGATGATTTCCTGGTTTCCGCCAAGGCAGACCGGCACATTCTCATTTACCTCGATGATTATTTTGCGTGCCTTGCTGATAACAGCTGAAGTAAGAGAATTTGATAAGCCGAAGTTAAAGAAACCGCGGCTGTCCATGGGAGCAGCGGTTAAAAATGCCACATCTATATCAATGAATTTACGGATAATACGAGGCATCTGGTGATACAACATTGGAATATAGTTAACCATGTTATCCTTGAAGAGCTGACGCGAAACACCACCGAAATGATAATCACCCATGATAAAATGCTTCCGTTCGGGATCATTCTGCACGCCTTCAGGGATTTTCGTATAACAGGTGCTGCGCAGTTCGACATCGTATAGCTCATCCATTCGCTTGGCTAGGGCATGATCCAGTAGTTCGGGGAAAAGCATGAATTCTCCATAATGAATGAGGTCTCCCGATTTGACGATACGCACTGCTTCTTCGGCTGATACTGTCTTTTGCTGCAAACGCCACTTGTCGATGCTTGGCATATTTGGCACTCCTTTCTCAAATTGTCCCTGCTTATTGAAAAAGAGAAGTTAGCACTTCAAACCGGCGGGTAACTCCAGCATTGGGTTGGCAAGTTTTACGCGGATGCTGAAATTCCCGCTTGCCGCATTCATGACTTTATCCACG
>CAYWHQ010000618.1:0-1677 GCA_964457665.1 uncultured Prolixibacteraceae bacterium
TACCGTTTGATTTTTGCCGGGGGACTGGGCCTGCGGGCAGCTATTAACTATAATTTCATCCTCACCCTCTTTTTTGGTTCCCCCTTCGACCGCCGCGACGGTCGAAGTGGACTATATATCGGGATTGGTCATCTGTTCTGATGACCTCGAATGACCGGAGCCCTATGGAGTCATCTCTTTAAGGATCACCTCTCCGGAAAAGGCGCCTTTGAGCTCGTATCCCCGTTCCGACAAAGTAGTGAAATCAAAGGTATAGATCTTGCCCTGGATGGAAGTATTCATCACCCCGTCGATCATCCTGGCCCAGTTTCCTTCCCCTTTGTTGAAATCGAAAGGATGTGCAAAATCCCCCTCGTCCCAGGTCATGGCCTCTTTGGTATCAGCGAAGACATAGCTGCCGGCTGTGAGGGATGAATCGGAAGTGAAAACATTGAACGACACATAATCGCCTTTGCCGGAGAAAAGAAGCGGGGCGGTGGCATCAAACGCTATTCCGCTGCTGACAAACCACACACTCAGGCGGTAAATGCTGCCTTTGGCGGGATAGTTCACCAGATAACACTTGTCAAGGTTGTATGTGAATCCCTGGTAAGTATAGTAGCCCGGGTGAACCTCGGGTTCGTCGCTGCTTTTTTTCTTGCATGCGGTTGACGCCGCCAGCAAGAGGATCAGTAATAATGAAGCGGTTGTTCTCATGGCATTTACTGTTGATTCCTGTAAAAATACGATATCTTTCGATAATTTTACAATCTGCCGGTAAGAGGATGCTGGAAGTCTGCAGGGGATAGTTCAGCCCTGGAACTTTCCGCTGGCGATTAGCCCTCCTTTCGGATGGATCAATCGGTAAAAATACATTTGCGGCGGAACCGACAGGGAACGGCTGACGGTCAGTCTCCTTTCGGTGATGGAATAACTGTTCTCCAATCGCCCGTTCAGATCGAAAATCTGAAGCGCAGAACCCATATAATCCACGCATGATCTGAAATCAAATATCCACTCCCCGGAGGATCCTGTATAAACGATTACCCGGTTGGCAGGTCTGGGTTCAGGATCCCTGTCACCCACGGTAGTTTTCCAGATATCGTAAAGAATCTGAAGGGAGTCGATGGGATCTGCCGGGAAGACCCCTGCATAATTCTGCGGGTAGGCCATCCAGATGTCCAGATAGAGTGAATCGGGAGGGTCGTTGATCCTGCATACTCTGAGAAATGACGACTGTGATGAGGAGTTGCGGGCAGCACAGCGGGTATCCGCACCTACCACCTTGGCCCCTTGCAGGGCCGCCATGAGACGATCGGCCAGTGTACCCTGAGTGTTCAGGAACCGGTTTTCCATCGAATCGAGAATCTGCTGCCCCAGCAGGATGTTTCCCTGTACGGAATAGTTAAAAACCGACTTATGGTTCTTATAGTTCAGGCAGTTGCTCCCGGTATATCCGGCGCTGCGCGGATGACCGCCGTTATAATCCACGATTCCGTACTGCCGCGTGGAAGGATTGTTGGTGGCATCATGTGCAATAAGCGAATCGATGATCTGCTCCGGCGGTAAACCCAGCAACATCCAATTGTGCGCATTTTGCTGATTGACCGGATGCCATGCCGCCTGTGTATGGATTACCCCGATGCCCGGGATCACATCACTGAGAATGGCCGCACCGTGCGGGTACGTTGTGCTGGA
>CAYWHQ010000619.1:0-1673 GCA_964457665.1 uncultured Prolixibacteraceae bacterium
GAAGCTGAATTCACCCGCGGTTACACTTGCTTTTCCTTTATAAACGATGTTTTTCTGCAGATAGAAGTTTTGAGGGTAGCCTTCATCATTTCCTCTTGAGGTGACCAGTGATTTTTTGTCGAGGATCATGGGGAACAAAAGTCCATTGAAATCCGTTAGCTTAGTTCCGTTTACATCACGTATCTCGCCGGAAACGGTTACCTTTTCCAGTGCTTTGACGGTATCCGCCAGTCAGGCCAGTGCCTGATGGTTAATGGCAGTTGTCACCACCTGGTGCTGCGGATAGGCCAGTTTCAGTGCGGGATCTCCCAGGAGGGAGAAATTGGCAATGACCGATGAACACCCATAGTTATTCTTTGCGCTTCTGACCACGTCGCCCATAGCGGGGTATCGATTACCGCTGGATGCCAGCACATAGTTGTAGAAGCGCATATTGAGTTCCGAATTGGAGCCCGAAAAAGCGAGGCGGGTGGTTGTAAACAGGCCGATACCACCACCGTCCGGATTCAGGAACACATACTCCCCTGCCGAAGTCCGCCCGGGATCATCAAAGCGGCTGAATTCACAGGTGGCTGTAACAAAGAAAGGCAGATTGCAGGCATTGGTAAATCCGTTGATATCTGAAACCGTAAGAATGCTTTCATGTGCCCATCCTACTTCACCTCCGTGCCCGATATAGTTCATGATCAGGCTTCCTTTTTCCACACGCTTCTTAATGGCATCCATCACATCAGGATACTTTTGTCCGCCCGGTGTCGACTCCTGTACATAAGCATCCATATATATTTTATCAATATTGTACACAGGATAGACCGTATCAATTTTTCTGGCGATGGCTTCGGATTCAGCCAGGAAGTTTTCTCCGGATTTATCAGAATCATCCGCCACGAAGCACAAGACATTTCTCCAGTCTGCCAGGTTGGCTTTACCTGTTCCGGAGCCGACACAGCCGGCTTCATCACAAAGTCTCAGGTCGCGGGAGGCATAAGCCAGGATTTTATCCACTGCTTGTCCGGCCTCCTCAACCGATGCCACAACCAGGCGACCGATTCCGATATCGAGGTTCCCGCTGTATCCGCCGGCTTCATGATCATCAAGAAAACCGAAATAGTCATCGGTCAGAAAGGAGGCCGTGGGGGCAATGGAATTCGGTGTTTGCCAGGTTACAACAAAATTGGAATTGGCGCTGAGACGGTCGAGCGGATCATAGGAACCATCCCCGAAAAGCATAAGGTATTTGGGCAGCAGGCTCGTATCGGCTCCTGCCCTGTCATAGAACATTTTCATAAATGACCGGATCGCCGTAGGATCCTGAATTCCTGAAGAAAACTCATTGTAGACCCAATCCGTAGTCACAACCGCAACATCCATAAGGTCAGCATTCCGGTGATGGTCTGCCAGACGATAGGCCTGTGTCATGAAATCCGGATGAGAGACAATGATCATATCCTGGGCTGACATGGAGTGCAGGTTCTGATTACTGACCCTTTCCCTGAACTGGGGTTGGTAGTAGCCGCTGCCATTGTGGGCTATAAACTCGAGCAGAGAATCAGTCTCCAGCTTAAAAACCCTGTTGCTGCCTGAAAGCGAGGCATCTACCTTCATAACGTTAAAAGGATCCGTCACATTCCAGATCTCGGCTCCGGAAGCATTGCCGAGGGTAAATTCGCTGA
>CAYWHQ010000620.1:0-1672 GCA_964457665.1 uncultured Prolixibacteraceae bacterium
GAGAATCTTTGCACCATGGGGGTATGTAAGCGAAGAACCTACACAGGAGGCTCCGGCGCTGCCGACTTCACCGGTAAGGGAGTCAATGGCAGTGATGGAAAAGGTATCCTGCGCCGGCAACGGATGGTGCGAAAAGAATACCATCAGCAATAATACTGACGGGAATTGGCGTAAATAATATCTTTTCATGGGAACAATCTTAATTTTAACCCATAAAGATAAATAATCCGGAATAATTCAGATGGAATTCTCAGCGCTGAAACTCCTGCAGGAGTTTTTCAAATGTTGAATGATGGTCAGGAACCTCCGCCCGGCTGGAAGCCAGGGCATACATTCTGGCGAAAAGATCCTCACGGTAAAGATAGATGCGCCATCTTCTGTCGTGATACTCCAGCGCCGATAGATTCTCCACCCAGTCGCCAGGGTTCATATATGTGACCGTTCCCCGGTCGGTAGTGATGACACGTATTTCAGGATGGTGAATGTGTCCGCAAACGACATGATCGTATCCCTTTGATATGGCTATACCGGCGGCAGTATGTTCAAACTGATTGATGTAGGTTACGGCTTTTTTGACACTTTGTTTGATCCTTTTTGAAAATGAGATCTTTTCCCGTCCTGCAATTCTCATAAAGAAGTTGACCAGGCTGTTGGTGAGGATAAGAAGGTCATAGCCGAGGGAACCAAGTTTGGCCAGCCATTTGCTGTATTGCATGATCACATCAAAAACATCTCCATGAAAGATCCAGGCTTTTTTGCCATCCACATCCAGCAGAAGTTTATTGACCAGCTGAAACGAACCCATCCGGAAGTTGACGAATTTACGCAATAACTCATCATGATTTCCCGTAATGTAGATAACCCTTGTGCCTTTCGCTATCATGCCTGTCAGGTGTCTGATCACCATGAGATGTGATTTTGGAAAGAAGGACTTGCGAAATTGCCAGATATCTATGATATCACCATTGAGTATTAGGGTTTTTGGCCTGACCGAACGCAGATATTCCAGCAACTCTTTTGCGTGACAGCCGATAGCACCCAGATGCATATCGGATATGATCACGATATCAACCTCCCGTTTCCTGGGTTTTTTTTGACTCATAGGAAATGAGGCAAAAGTATTCATCCCCTGAAAGAGCATTGTTAACGTCAGGTTTTTTTAATATCAAATAATAATTAATAAATAGTTAAATGTATGTAACATTTGGCGGGGATGTAGTTTACCGGCAGATATTTGTGCCAGAAAAGGTTATCATGACTGAGGAGAGGATTCTTTGGCTGACCGACACTTTTGACGACCATAATGGTGTCAGCATGGTATTGCAGTCGATGTTGCATGAGATCCGGGAAAGAGATCTTCCCATTGACTTGCTGGTCTGCAGTAACAATCTGAAGGCATCCGATCATCTTATCGTGCTGAAGCCGGTGTCGGAGTTCAGGCTGCCTGTATACCGCCAGCAACCCTTCAGGATTCCGAACTATATTGCCCTGCAACGAATCTTCAGGCAAGGCAGGTATACACATATCCTTTGTTCCACCGAAGGACCCATGGGGATGGCAGCCCTCTATCTCAAACGCATGTGGCCGGTAAAAGCCTATTTTTATCTGCACACCGATTGGCTTACCTTTTCCGAAAAGGTATTCCAATGGGAGCAACCGGGGAGAAACCGTC
>CAYWHQ010000621.1:0-1651 GCA_964457665.1 uncultured Prolixibacteraceae bacterium
CAGTGTTATGCTGTCGCTCACGTACACTTTTCCGAACAATGGAATTTTCCATGTAACCGGTTTTGTATTATCGTATTTGTAATAAACACCGCCGGTGATGCCGCTTTTGATCGTGTCGAACTCCATTCCGAGAAAGTCAATGATGGTGCTGTCTTTCATGCTTGTTTCGAGACCGATTGGAAAAGGCGCATTCAGAAATTCATCCGAAATGCGCTCCTGGTCAGCTCCCCGAAGCATCGATTTATAGCTTTCACGATTCTCAGCCAAAAAAGCAAATGTGTGATGAATCATTTGCAGTGTTGATTCAACACGAACCTTGTACGGCTTCAGCATATGTGTTTCAATCAGCAGACACGGTCTGTCGGTGAGGATGGTGTATCCGTGCGACAGCATCGGACGCGAGCCGTAGGTGAGCAGACCACTGCGTGGATTATGCCATTGGCGGAACGCTACATAAGGAAATATGGGCAATCCATCCCGGTTCATTTTATCAGTAATGTACGGAACATATTTTTTTGTGAACAACAATGACACAACCTGATTCAACGTCTGAAACTCATCCAGACCATAAGTAACTGCATACTGATAATCCGCAACATCAGTGGTGTGGCAGTCTATCAGAAAATCCGGATTCACTTCATCGTACAGTTTCAGCCATGCCTGCATCTCAGGTGCATCTGCCTTCATGAAATCACGGTTCAGATTCAGATTCTGTGCGGTAGTGCGCCATCCCATCTGTTCCGGCCCGTTCTGATTGATGCGGTTGTATGGCCCGAAACGTTTGAGTCCGTCAACATTGAAGCATGGAATGAAAAGAACACGCACATTCCGAAGCAATGGTTTCATCTCAGGTTTCGTCATCAGGTCGCGCAGAAAAAGAAAGCCAGCTTCGACGCCTTCAGGCTCCCCGGGATGAATTCCGGCCTGTATCCACAAAGTGATTTTATCAGCTGTTTTCGAACCATCATCGATCATGAGATATGGCAAAGCATCTCCCTGAGCCGATTTCCCGAATGTCTTAAAAACAACTTCGCTGTACAGCGAATCTGTCAGACGACAATACTGTATGATTTCATCATACGTCATCGTCACATTCTGACCTTTCGATTCGTAAGGGATGGAGAAGGTTTTGGTTTGTGCATTGACGTTCAGGACAAGCAAAAACAACAGTGAAAATGTTACGATGATTCTTTTGGTTATGGTTTTCATTTTCTTCAAATCTGAACGACTGTTTGATTAGTGATATAGCTGGCTGTATGACTTTTTCGAATCGCAATCACCCTTTCATAGCCACTTACGACCATATTACTGACGTCAGGAAAATGGTCTGCGGCAGTCTGGAACACATTATTCAGAGATCGCGTTTTTTTGGAAATTTGCAATTTCATCATCAGCAGCATGCAATTTATTGAACGCCTTTCATACTCAGGTTGATTCTCTTACGCGGTTTATCCACCTCGAGAATCCGCACTTTCACTTTCTGATTCAGTTTCAGCACTTCGGAAGGATCGGCAATGAAACGGTCAGCAATCTGACTGATGTGTACCAGCCCGTCCTGATGAACGCCGATGTCGACAAAGGCTCCGAATTTAGTGATGTTGGTCACAATGCCCGGCAACTCCATTCCCGGAATCAGGTCATCAATGCTGTG
>CAYWHQ010000622.1:0-1646 GCA_964457665.1 uncultured Prolixibacteraceae bacterium
GGTCAAACCCTATTCCGGGGAGTGGTGGCTGACGATGGAAGAGTTGTTTCATGCAGAATAAAAAAAGGATGGACCGATATCCGGGCCATCCTTTTTACATGAGTTCAGGAAAGTATATTACAATCTCTCCTCCTTGATCCTGGCTTTCTTGCCGGTCAGTTTCCGCAGATAGAAGATACGGGCGCGCCGCACCATCCCGCGCTTGTTCACTTCGATCTTTTCCACGAAAGGGCTGGAGGCCGGGAAAATACGTTCCACACCTACGTTACCTGAAATCTTCCTGACAGTAAAGGTTTCGTTGATCCCCTTTCCGGCACGCTGCAGTACAACGCCCTGGAAGGTCTGGATTCGTTCCTTGTTGCCTTCTTTAATCTTATAATGCACGGTGACGGTATCGCCTGCCTTGAACGAAGGCAGGTCATGCTTTCCGACTACAGTTTCTTCAACAAAACGGATGATCTCGGCTTTATTCATGGTATTCAGTTATTGAAGTGAGGATTTATCCAAAAAGTTTGCAAATATACAGCTTTTTCGGTGAATCCAAAATTTATCCTGCAATTTTCCCTGATGATGATATCGTGTTACCCTTCCGGAGGGAGATGGCTGAGGCCGGGGCGACGCCGTGCAGTGCGTTCCACCGACTGGTCGTATCTCCACCGGGCGATCTCTTTTTCATTGCCGGAGAGCAGTATATCGGGGACATTCCATCCTCTGAAATTGGCAGGGCGCGTATAGACCGGGGGAGAGACCAGCCCGTCCTGGAATGAGTCGGACAGGGCGGAGGTTTCGTCGTGGAGAACGCCAGGGATGAGTCGGACGAGGGTATCGGTGAGGACCATGGCTGCCAGTTCACCCCCTGAAAGCACGTAATTCCCGATGCTGATCTCGCGGGTGATGAAATGCTGCCGTATGCGCTCATCCACGCCCTTATAGTGTCCACAGAGAAGGATCAGGTTAAGGTGGAGTGAAAGGCGGTTAGCAAGCTGCTGGTCGAGCAGATCTCCATCGGGGGAGAGATAGATGATCTCATCATATTTCCGCTGCGACCTGAGCGCCTCGATCCACGCAGCCACAGGTTCGATCTTCAGAACCATGCCTGCGCCACCGCCATAAGGATAGTCATCGGCCGTGCGATGCTTATCGGTGGCTTTCTCTCTGATATCGTGGATATGGATGTCGGCGATCCCCTTTGCCAAAGCCCTTTTGATGATGGAGTGGTGGAAGGGTCCATCAAACATTCCCGGGAAAAGGGTCAGTATATCGATGCGCAAAGTCATATCGTGAGGATCAAACCGTCGTAGGCCAGTTCAATGAAGGAGGGGAGTTTTTTATTTACTTCCTCGTGGAGGCCAACGAAATGGCTCAGATGTGTCAGGTAGGCCACTTCCGGTGAAAGTTCGGTGAGCAAGGCAACGGCTTCTCCCACGGAAAAATGGGAAGTGTGCCGCGAATTTCTCAGCGCGTTGAGCACGATTACCTTACTGCCCCTGATCTTTTCGATCTCCTCGGGCGAGATATAGCTTGCGTCGGTGATGTAAGTAAAGTCGCCGATCCGGTACCCGGTGACCGGCAGTTTATCGTGGAGAACCTGAATGGGAATAAATTCAACATCCTTCACCAGGAAGGGTTCAGTGCCGATGGGGTGC
>CAYWHQ010000623.1:0-1642 GCA_964457665.1 uncultured Prolixibacteraceae bacterium
CACCGTTTTCAACGACGGGGATCTGAGGGACATGATGGCTGTGAGGGCGGGAGGGGCGTTCCGGCGTTCGTTTTACGATCCCAGGGTGTTTCAAGACGACCTGAAGAATATCGGCTTGAAATACGGTGAAAGAGGATATCCCGACGCGCGAATAGCCGGTGTCTCGATCGACTCGACAGGCAGCCGTTACCGGATCGACATCACCATCGAGGAAGGCCGGAGGATCGTTGTCGGGGATATTCATTTCCGGGGCGGCACTGTGTTTGGCGATGACCGACTCAGAAAGGACATCCACCTGAAGCCGGGAATGCCCTGCGGAAATACCCTGGTGAAGAACGCCGCCAACGCGATCATGACCATGTACGGCAGGAAGGGGTATCTCGACGTGGTGGTGACCCACGACATACGGGTGGATCGTGAAACCGGCCGAGCAACCGTCACATTCGGAATCACCGAGGGAAAGTGTTACACGATACGGGACATACGCGTCAACGGGCTGGACAAGACCCGGCAGCCGGTGGTCATGCGCGAACTCGCTTTCAGAAAGGGGGAGACGGTCGACCTTGTCTCGCTTTTCAGGTCCGAACAGAGGCTCTATGGAACCGGGTTGTTCACAAGGGTGATGGTACAGACGACCCGGGCGGCGGACGATTCCCTCGGAAAGATTGTCTCGGTCGATGTGAAGGAACGGAAATCGGGAGAGTTCAGCGTCGGATTCGGTTACGAGTCGGTGGAACGGTTCAAGGGAAAGATATATGCCCACAACAACAATTTTCTCGGCACCGCAAGGAGAATGGGATGTACCGTCCAGGCAGGTCAGGTGAGCCGGATCGGAAGTGTCACGTGGACAAATCCCTGGACACTGGGACTGCGGATGCGATCCGAAGCGATCGCTCTCGCCGAATACCGAAACGAACCCGGATACGATTCGAACCGTTTCGGGGGGCATGTGAATCTTGGAAAGGCGTTCCGTTCCCATCTGAAAACCGATCTGGTGTATCGCATGGAAAAAGTCGCCATAACGAAAATAAAATCCGCGGATATCACCGACAAACAGCAGACAAAGAACCTGAGGAGCCTCACCGGGTCAGTCTCCTACGATGACCGCGACGATCTTCTCGATTCTCGGAAAGGCATGTATATAGCGTTGCAGAGCACGCTTGTGGGCGGTTTTTTATCCGGCACCGACAATTATGTGGCAAACTCGCTCGTAAGCCGGTTCTTTTATCCGATGAACCGGCGTGTCACCATAGGGACCGCGCTTCAGTTCGGCTGGCACGGGCTGTTCAACACCCGTCAGGACATACCGCTGAGCGAACGGTTATACACGGGAGGGCCGAATACTCTGCGAGGATTCGATTACCAGAAGGTCGGTCCGCTGGACGAGAACAACGTGCCCATAGGGGGAAGGCTCCTCACGGTTGGGAACATCGAGCTGCGCGCCAATGTATACAGGTTTTTAGGGCTTGCGCTCTTCGTGGATGCGGGCAATGTCTGGCGTGACCCGGGGGATTTCGACATCGGTGAAATTCGGGGCGACTGGGGTTTCGGCCCGAGGGTCGCCACCCCCGTGGGTGTCATCCGGGCGGATCTCGCATACAAGATCGACAGAAAGAAAGGCGAATCGCCAAACCATCTTTAT
>CAYWHQ010000624.1:0-1642 GCA_964457665.1 uncultured Prolixibacteraceae bacterium
ACTGCCGCTGCCATTCTTGTGTTTGAGGCTGTCAGGAAGCGGAAGATTTCGTCGCGATAGTTTACCGGCACGGGGAAAGCATGGGAAAATGGGTTACCTGACGGTAAACAATATTAGAGATTTTCACTGTTACTGATTCGGATTATTGCTGATAACCAGTATATTAATTGTCAATGATGATATAGGATTCAGCATTATTTCCTTCAATTATTCTTTATGCACCTGACTGAAAATCCGGAGTTTACATCATTGTTTTGTCTGCCGGTATATCCTCCGTCGAAGCCCAGCCACCTGTACACTCCCTGTGTTGAGGAGTAGGTGTATGACTCCCAGAAGCAACATGCATATGTATTTAACATGAAGTAACCGTCAGGGTCGCGATAGCCTGCCCCGAGAGCGGTATACCCGCTTTCATTGGTCGCATCGTCATTTGGAGAAAACCAATGGCTGGTGCCTGTCTGTTTCATTTTGCTGCCCACTGTTGTGCCGGTTTGTCCGGCAGCATTACAATTCACCGTGGCATCAAGATACAGGTTCAGGGTGCACCACTCAGCATCCGTCGGAACATGCCAGCCGGCAGGGCAAATACCCTGGGCCCCGGGAAGTGTTGCATATTGCATCATTTCATTCCAGTCGTAAAGACCTCCGTAAACCTCACACATTGCTGGATTATTGTTATAGCAGAATTTTTCGATGATTCCATTATTATGGCACTCAGTATGAGACTGATCGGTATTAACACTGTTCACCATTGTACCAATGTTCAGATTTTCTTTCATCCAGCACTGGCTTCCGATTTGTACAGTATTATAAACCTGACCGCCATATGTAAAGGTTGCGATACCAGGACAGGGTGTGTTCATCACCTGGTTGCCAACAGGATTGTGCGAACAATCAGCGTCACCATAACATAATCCTCTTATTTCAACAAAGGTCGGAACTTCATCCGCCACTGCAATGGGTTCCGGGTCAATGAGCCATGTACCTGTAACAAAGTTATCTATCAATCCGGAATAGTATTTCGCAATAACCAGAGCATCGGAGGCATTTACATACCCGCTGGCATTCACATCGGCCGCTCTCAACCGCAGCCCTTCCAGCGTGGTAAAGCCCAGATAATGCCGCAGCACTTCCAGGGCATCGGTGGCATTGATCCCCCCTTCCGAAACATTGCAGTTAAAGGTAAGAATATAATTTCCGGGAATGTGGTGGCAGAAGTAAAATCTGCCTTCATAATTCGTTGAAGCCGTTTGAATCACCTGTCCGTTCAGGTCACAGAGTTGTACCTGTACTTCAAATAGCGGACTGAAGGCGACATTTTCGTATTGAATCAGTCCGGATATATTTGGGCAAGTTTGAGCATCCAGTAAAGGATGGAACAGCACGAGGAATGGAAAAAAAACCAATCGTACAAAACAAGGATTTGTTTTCATGGTACCATTATTTGCATGTGAATGAAAGGGAGATTTTTATCAAATATAATTCAAAACAACTGGTTTTCGATTTGATCCTTCAATGCGGCTTGAAAATATCATTGGGTGAAATCACCGGTATCTTCTTCATATTTGCGAAGGGCAGTCTTTTCCCTGTCTGGCAGATCCCTTAGCAGCCAGAATATTCCGAAGCGGAAGGCGGCATCCTG
>CAYWHQ010000625.1:0-1638 GCA_964457665.1 uncultured Prolixibacteraceae bacterium
GATAATGGGCCGAAATGGCATTGGGGGCCCAGGTGTTATTGGAAGAGGTGACGATAGAGGCATTGTTTATCTGATTGTATGGCGCATTAAACGCGTCGTATGTCTTGATCACCCCTTCGAAATTCTGAGGGTTGAACATTGGTTTCGAAATATCTGCCATGTAATATGTCCCGGCCTCAAGATACACATGAAATGTCTGGTTCACCCCGTTCAGGTCGGTACCGCTGCCGAGCACATCTCCATCAGACTGGGTGTTGTTATAGAAGTGAATGATTTCACCGTTTCCGGCATCCAGGAAATATTCCCATCGCTCGATCAGATTCGGCCTGATGGTGATATGCCATGTGAGCCTTTCTCCATCAGGATTCCTGTCCTTATGGTAAACGACCAGCCGGCGCTCCGGACCTGAATAATTCAGTAACTGCTTTTCCGTGTCGGAAAGCGATCTGTACACGGTTTGGCCCGACACGTGGGAAATGACACGCTGCACGGCTTGAGCAGACCCTATCTGCGGTGTCAGGTTGGTAAGGGAAGGAGTCGGATAGAGGTACCCGGTATACCGGTCGATATATCCGTTGCGTGCATGCAGGTAAGCATCTCCGCCATAAACAGGAACTTCGCCGATCTTCTGACTGATCCTGATATGCATCTGACCAAGCGCATCCGTTTCCACCGAAGTGATTTCGAATTCATCAGTAGGAGAGGATATCCCAAGGGGCAAACGGATGGCTTCCAGATACTGAATACAGTTAAGTAAAACAGCATCCCCCGATTTCACATGAAGAGGCACTGCATCCGGTAACCGGCCTTCTGTAAAGACAAGCCTGCCGGACCCGTCGAAAACAACATCGGTGAATACGGACGGATCCAGACGGAATGCATGGGGATTTACCTGCCTGGGAATAAAACCTGCAGGGGTAAGGGTCTGACCCAGTTTGAGCGGCAGTGCCGGCTGAAAAACTGTAACCGGACCAGGCATCTGGTTCATAGCCGGTGTTGTCTGCCTGTTTACCTGCTTGCCCGGTATATGCTGCCCGGCCGCCGTTAAGACGACCATCAGCAGCGCCAGGGTGATGTGGAAGGGTAAAAGTCTTTTCATGGATCTCTTTGTTTGTTAATTATTTATTATGGACATCATCGTTTGGTAAAAGGTTGCAATTTCTGAGGGAGGTGAAAAGGCCGGATCACCCCATCTGAAGGTCCTGATCCTGGATCCGTTCTGATATATGAGGAGGTAGGTCATGTTGCCCGGATGATCAAATTCTTCCTGGCTTTCTGCGATGGATTCCATGGACATGAAAAGGGATTTTCGTTCCCCGGCATGAATTTTTTTCATGTACCTGTACATGGTATCATAAGGTTCCTGTATGAACAACTCCCCACTCTCACGCAGCGCCCGGTAACTCCACTGACCGGTTGCTCCGCCACCGCTTCCGATGATGATCTGCCGTCCGGGATAATCCCTGACATTTGTGTTGCGAACCGGCTCACATGAATGAATTGTCATGAGAAAAGATATTATTGTTATTGATAAACACACTGATTTCATGGCGCTTTACTTGATTGGTACCTGCAGTTGTTTTACGAACTATGCGAATATAAAACTTTTTAAGGAAAGAGCTATATTTGTACCATATT
>CAYWHQ010000626.1:0-1628 GCA_964457665.1 uncultured Prolixibacteraceae bacterium
GAAAAGCAGGATACCTTCCCGGCTCCGGGCCAGTCCCGGTCGCGGTTCTTCCGCAACCAAGACAAACTGGTCGATATGCGGGTCTTCAAAGACTTGGGGGAAACCCTCAAAGGTGCCGATGCGCTGGTCCTGGCCGTTCGCCATCAGGCCTACCGTTCCCTCGTGCCCGATGAAGTGGTTGCCATGGCCGGCAAACCCATGGCGGTCGTCGACTGCTTCGGCATGTTGGATGATGCTGCCATCCGCCGTTACTTCGAACTGGGCTGCGAGGTGAAAGGCCTGGGGCGCGGTCATGTCAAACGAATCAAGGATGAAGTACGGCGGAAGGAGCAGTAGCATCCTGCGGGCTTGTACCAAAAGCGGTTGATGGGTGAAAGGATGAGTCGGCAAATCGGTGAATGGGCAACCCTGCCCAGCCGCAGGTGAGTACCGCGCCGACGGGACCTCAGTACGCCCCCTCTTCTTTGAGTACGGCGCCGAAGGTTCGGATGATAATCTCGATATCGAGCCACAGGGACCAGTTCTTGGCGTAGTATTCGTCAAGCAGGACGCGCTCGTCGTAGTCGAGATTGTTGCGGCCCGATACCTGCCATAAACCGGTGATGCCTGGTGTGACCTTGAAGAAGTAGCGCACCTTCTCGCCGTATTTCTGAACCTCTTCGCTGATGATCGGCCGCGGACCGACCAGGCTCATCTCTCCCTTGAGCACATTGTAGAGCTGCGGCAGCTCATCCAGGCTTGTGCGCCTGAGGAAGCTGCCGATGCGCGTGATGTGCGGATCGTCTTTCAGTTTGAAATCTCGCTCCCATTCCATCCGGGCCTGCGGATCGCCGGCCAGCAAATCATCCAATACTTCTTGGGCATCGGCCACCATGGTCCGGAATTTGTAACAGGTAAACGGGCGTCCTCCCCGTCCGATGCGGGTATGCCCGAAGAACGATGGACCGGGCGAATCCATCTTGATCAGCAGGACGATCAGGGCAAAAAGCGGGGCGAAGAGAATGATCACCAGGATGGACACACTCAGGTCAAAAAGCCGCTTGACCACGCGGTTTCTGTGCCTGGCCAGGCGGTCTTCCATCTCGAGCAACAACATGCCGTCGAGGTCGTGGGCCTGGACCCCGGCCGAGGCCAACCCGTAAAGGTCCGGAACGATATTGACTACCGGAGCGATGGTGCCTGCGCGATCAATGATCTCCACCAATTGCGCGGGGCTGACTCCCGGCATGGATACGATCACTTCGCTTGCCTGCAGGCCCAGCCCTTCAAGATCCTCCAGGTCGCCGAACCTTTGCAGGCCGAGGTCGCGGGCATCGTCTCGCGGGGTAACGATTCCTACCGGCTGCAGTCCGACATCGGGATGCTTCTTCAGATAGCAGGTCACTTGTTGGAGAGAACGACTGTCACCGATCAGAATCACGTCCTTCGACCATAGATGGATTCGATGGAGGAAGGAGCGCAACAGACGCCTGCCGAGAGGCAAGCTGATCAATGAGATGAAGAAGGTTATGAGCAGGAGGGTACGGGAATACTGGACCGAAGTCTTGGTAACAAAGGTCAGCATGATCAGGATCAGGAAGACCATGCAATTGCTGCGCAGGATGGATTTGATCTCTTCCCAGAAACCG
>CAYWHQ010000627.1:0-381 GCA_964457665.1 uncultured Prolixibacteraceae bacterium
GTAGTTGTTATAGGGATGGATTTCTGTGGCTCCGGTATCCATTTGGACTTTCTCCAGCGTTTCTTCACGGGACCTGAGATTGGGTTCGCAGAAGGTGATCCTGCCTCCGTAACCTTTTACCGCATCGACTTTAACGCGGGAGGAGTTGGAGGGCATTACGATATGGGCAGGAAATCCTGCAAGACCGGCTGCCCATGCCAGGGCTTGTGCGTGGTTGCCGCTGGAATGGGTGCAGACTCCTTTCGGGGCTTGCTCGCCACTTAGCATCCGGATTGCATTGGTGGCGCCCCTGGCCTTGAATGCCCCCACTTTCTGAAAATTTTCGCACTTGAAAAACAGAGATGCTCCGGTAATCGTATTCAGGGAAGAACATGTTATTAC
>CAYWHQ010000627.1:391-1621 GCA_964457665.1 uncultured Prolixibacteraceae bacterium
GCGGAGAAGACGCTCATCGACCGCTGGATGCTATCCCGCCTGCAGAGGAGGATCATGTAAGGTTTTATTCGCAGCGCGGCACTAAGAATCTCCTCCCGGCCGGGAGGAGGAGCAAGAGGGGGAGGGGGAGGGTATTGATTCGGCTCTTTCATATTCATTCGCGATGAATCAAATCCTGAATGATGGCATCACATCCTTTTTCAAGCTGATCATAAACCGTATAAAAATCGTCAAGTGTACCATACCATGGATCTTCCACCGACAGGTTCTTTCCGGGGGCCAGAACATTCATGAAGAAATCCGCTTTCTTCAGGTCGTTGTTGTTTCTGGCGAGGCGCTGTACGTTTCTGTAGTGCCCTTCATCCATCACATAGATCCTGTCGAACCGGTCAAAATCAGCAACTGAAAAGAGTCTCCCGCGGTGACCCGAAATATCTATTCCAGGGTCCCGGGCGAATTTTTGAGCTCTGGGGTCAGGCAGGTCACCCACATGAAACCTTTCGAATCCGCAGGAATCGGTTATGGCCTCGATTCCGGATCGTAATGCCTTACTCCGGAATATTCCTTCAGCAAGGGGTGAGCGACAAATATTCCCCGTGCAAACGAAAAGAATCTTCATGGGTGTTGTTTCAGAGTTTGATTCGTTTGTCGAGTTCTTCGACAAATTGCCTGAATTGTTTGTCGGTTTCAACGAGGTTGTTGACTGTCCTGCAGGCATGCAGCACTGTGGCGTGGTCCTTATTGCCGCAATGAAGCCCGATGCTGGCCAGGGAGGCCTTGGTGTGCTTCTTGGAGAAGTACATCGATAATTGCCTGGCTTGCACAATTTCCCGCTTTCTGGTCTTGGAGTGGATCATCTCGATCGGTATGTTGAAATAGTCGCACACGACCTTCTGGATATAATCGATGGATATCTCCCGGGAGGTGTTCTTGACGAATTTGTCGATCATCTGCCGGGCCAGATCAAGGGTGATCGTTTTTTTATTGAGCGACGATTGGGCAAGAAGGGAGATAAGGGCTCCCTCCAGTTCCCGGATATTTGTATTTATGCTGTATGCTAGATATTCCACCACCTCCTGGGGAATCACGATCCCGTCGTTGTAAAGCTTTTTATGCAGGATGGCAATCCTGGTCTCAAGGTCAGGAACCTGAAGGTCGGCTGAAAGGCCCCATTTGAATCGGGAAAGCAGCCGCGGTTCAATTCCTTTCATCTCTACCGGGGGTTTATCA
>CAYWHQ010000628.1:0-1619 GCA_964457665.1 uncultured Prolixibacteraceae bacterium
GGGTATCAGTCTGAATCCCGGCCTTCCCGATCTTTATGCCAGGAGGGCCCAGGCGCTGGCTTCCACCGGCCGGTACCGGGAAGCGCTCGCCGATCTGGAGCTTCTCCGGAGCAGCGGAAGAGTGGTGGACCAGAACCTCTATGATCAGGTCAGGCAGAAAGCCGGATTATAACTACAGTTTTTATCCCACAAGATCACTCATTTGAAAAAAGAAGATATCCGGGATTTTTTTGAGCGTACAGCCAGCTCCCGGCTGAAATGGAAAAGACGGAACAGATTTTACCATGCCATGCTGGAGCATCAGTTTGCACATATCATTCCTCCCGGCAGCCGGGTGATCGAACTGGGATGTGGAACCGGCGACCTGCTCCATGCAGTCAGACCTTCGTACGGTGTTGGGATCGACTTTGCACCCTCCGTGGTTGATATTGCCAGGCAGCGTTATCCCGGTTTACATTTCAAAGTGGCTGATGCCGGGGAGTATTGTCCCGGTGAAACGTTTGATTATCTTATCCTGTCGGACCTTACCGGTTCGCTATGGGATGTCCAGAAAACCTTTAGCATATGCCACAGTCTCTGCCATGACCACAGCCGGCTGGTGATTTCCAATTACAACTTTCTCTGGGAACCGGTGATGAAACTCGGTGAATTCCTGCGGTTGAAACTGCCTCAGCCTCAACAAAACTGGCTGACCAATTATGATCTTGAGACGCTTCTCCGGCTGGAGGGCTTTGAACTGGTCACCATCCGACGAAAACTTCTTTTCCCCAAATACTTCCCGGGTGTCCATCTGCTGCTGAACCGTTTCCTTGCCAACCTGCCCTGGATCAACCGGCTGGATCTCGTGCACATCCTGATTGCACGCCCACTCCCGGAGTCATTGACAGAGTATTCAGTATCCGTTGTTATTCCCGCCCGCAATGAAGCCGGGAATATTGAGAACGCTGTCCTTCGTCTCCCTGCTTTCGGCCGGTCGCAGGAGATCATCTTTGTGGAGGGTAACTCTTCCGACAACACTTATGAAGAGATGCTCCGTGTAAAAGATGCTTACCCCGGAAAGAACATCCGGGTAATCAGGCAAACGGGCAAGGGGAAAGGGAATGCTGTAAGGGAAGGGTTTGCAATGGCTACCTGCGACATCCTGATGATCCTGGATGCCGACCTCACCACCGAGCCTGAATCCCTGCCGCGCTTCTACGATGCACTCCGGCAAGGCAAGGGAGAATTCATAAACGGTTGCCGGCTCGTCTACCCCATGGAGCGGGAGGCCATGCGGTTCCTGAATCTTATGGCCAACAGGTTCTTCAGCCTTTTTTTCACTTACCTTCTGGGTCAACGGCTGAAGGATACCCTTTGCGGTACCAAGGTTCTCTTTCGCCGCGACTATATGAAGATCGAACAGGGAAGGAGCTATTTCGGCGATTTTGATCCTTTCGGCGATTTCGACCTTCTGTTCGGTGCTTCGAGGCAAAACCTGAAGATCACCGAGATCATAGTCAGATACAGAGAGCGGACCTACGGATCGACCCAGATCAGCAGGTTCCGGCATGGATGGCTGCTCATACGGATGAGTCTCTTTGCCGCCCGTAAACTCCGGTTCACATGATACAAACTCCACC
>CAYWHQ010000629.1:0-1617 GCA_964457665.1 uncultured Prolixibacteraceae bacterium
TCCGCCGGTTCCTGCATAATATCGGAGAGTCTTCCCGTCAGGCACACCTTCTGCTGGAAAATTTGCTGTTGTGGGCAAGGACGCACCAAAACAATTTTGCCGATCCTGACAGGGCCCGCACGATCCTCCGGAATCTGATGTCCAATGCCATCAAGTTCACCCATCCGGGTGGCCGGGTCATGGTCAGTGCGGCAGAGGTGGGCAATTACGTTGAGATTGCTGTGGAAGATACCGGAACAGGTATCTCTCCCATCGACCAGGAGAAGCTCTTCAGGATCGACAATCCTCTGAAGATGCCCGGCACCATGAAGGAAAAGGGCAGTGGCCAGGGGCTTGTCCTAAGCGGCGAGTTCACAGAAAAACAGGGCGGAACCATTTCGGTGGAGAGCAAGCGAAGACCTATGCACTCTTAAATACAGAAATCCTCAACCAATGAAATATCTGATACCCCTGCTCATCCCGCTGATCCTTCTCATCCAGACCGGTTGCCGGGAAAGCGACAGGCAGATCTCCCGGTTATCGGAGCTGGCCGGTAACAAGACTTTTGCCGTTCCAACCGGTACCATTGCCGACCAGATGGTCCTGAAAAAATTTCCGGAGGCCCGGATTGAATACTATAACAGCGCTTTCGACTGCGCAATTGCGGTGAAAGAAGGTAAAGCCGATGCTGCCGTGTACGATCTGCCTGTTCTGCGTAACATTACTGCACGAAACGAAGGATTATACGTACTCCCTGAACTTCTTTTCGACGACAATTACGGGTTTGCCGTCAGGATGGGCGACAGCGAGCTGAAAAACGCCATCGATACGGTTCTGGCAAGGCTGAGGGCCGGCAGCGGTTATGAGGAGATGCTGAAGCGGTGGTTTCCCGACAAAGGAGAACCTGGCCCGATGCCCGACCTGCCCCTGGCAGGAGGCAAGGGGGTGTTACGATTCGGAACCGCCGCCATCACTGAACCGATATCCTACATGGATGCCGACAGAAGGATCACGGGGTTCGACATTGAATTTGTGACCCGCGTGGCGCAATACCTTGGAAAAACCCTGGAGATCTCCGACATGGAGTTTGGTGCCATGATACCGGCGCTCATATCCGGAAAGGTGGATATGATCGGCGCCGGCCTCTCCATCACCGAAGAGCGTGCCAAAAAAGTCCTCTTCTCGGAACCCTACTTCAAAAGTGGCATTGCTGCGATCGTCAGAGCCGGCGACCTGGCCGCAGCACAGCCTGCCGGATCATCGCCTTTGCTTATGGATAGCCTCTCAGATATAGCCGACAAAAGGATCGGGGTACTCCTTGGCAGCATACACGACGCCTATGCCACCCGCACCTTTCCCAACGCAAATATACTTCAGTTCCAGAATCTGCCCGACATGCTTTTCGCCCTGAATTCAGGCAAGATCGATGCTGCATTTTTCGATCAAAGCTCATTAAGGGAGATCTATAATGTAAATCCTTCTCTTGCCCCCCTTGCGGAAAATGTCTTCAGTGTGGATATCGGCGCCGGTTTCAACAGTGATAATGATTCGCTCAGATTACAGTTCAACCAGTTCCTCCGTGAAATCCGTGAGAACGGAATTTACCAGGATATGGTAAACAGATGGATGGAACAAGGG
>CAYWHQ010000630.1:0-1611 GCA_964457665.1 uncultured Prolixibacteraceae bacterium
GGCGGATCCTCCGCATCTTCTTCCACTGCTGCGGCCGGCAGCGGAAAGCCTGAAGGATACCGGGACCTTCCCCTGCAATCGTGCCCGCCTAAAGTGCAACAATACATCAAAACAAAGCATCCTGACGGAAAGGTAATCAGTTCGGGACAATACACGCAAAAAGGGCAGGGTTTCTTCCTTGTGGTGGTCAACGACAAAAATCTCAACTACAATCTCCATTTTTCCTCCAAAGGAGACTATATGCCTTCCACTTCAAAGATTACACCGGCCAATCCGACCGGCAGCGCGGGCCAGAAACAGCCAACACCTCCCGTTCAGAGCAAGCGAAAGGCTCCCGGATCTGAATCAGCCACGCAGGAAAAAAAGTAAGATCGTTTTCTGATGGCTGAAGACCATTCCGAACGGATCCATCACGCGGTTTTTCAGATCATGGAGATGCTGCATGGCAGCAGGGATCTGAACAATATGTATATTTCCATCCGGAAGATCCTCGAAGAGCTGCCCCCTCCCGATGAGGGCATCTCCGACAGCGGGCGGTCTGATATGCTCAAGACCTGGCTGAATGTTGACCACCGTTTGCGGACGGCCATGTTCGGTATTCTGGGTTTTTCCGAGATTCTTCAGGAGGAGCTCAAGGATACCGACGCCAGGTGGAAGGTTGAACAGATCATCCGGTCGGCCCGTCAGATGAACACCGAACTGGAACAGGCAGTAAAAATCTTTATTCCCGGAGAGAGGTTGTCGGAAACGGATACGGAGCCTGACATCAATCCGGTTCCTGAACAGGCAGAGGATAAGAAAAGCAGGCAGCGCCCGAAGTCTGCAGGCAAAGTGTTGCCAAAGGTTCTGATTGTGGAGGATAATATTGTGAATCTCAATCTTCTGATGATTTACATCCGGAAATACTGTCACATCTTTTCCACGAAAAATGCCAGATCAGCCATCGAGCTGGTGCAAAAGGAGAAGATCGACGCGATCCTGATGGATATTCACCTTGGTGAGGGGATGAACGGCATCCAGGCCATGCATGAGATCAGGAAACAGCCCGGTTACGAGCAAATTCCCATTATCGCCGTAACAGCTTATGCCGGGATGGGGGCCCGCGACAGTTATCTGCGAGAAGGATTTACCGAGTTCATCAGCAAACCGATCAACCGTGCAGAGATACGGGAGGTCATGGAGAAACTTTTCCGGTAAACCCCCCGGCAGCGATGGATTTTCGGGATGCTACAATAATTCCCGGTCAATAATTTGGTAAATTTCCGGGAACTTTATACCTTTGCGCTCCCAAAAGGGTAAAACACTCCTCCTTAGCTCAGTTGGTTAGAGCATCTGACTGTTAATCAGAGGGCCGCTGGTTCAAGTCCAGCAGGGGGAGCAGGAAAGAAAAGGGTTTCAGAAGGCAACAACTGAAGCCCTTTTTTATTTGCCCCAAAATTTGCCCCAAAGTTAATTTATGAAGCTGCCGTTTTAATCCTGAAAACATCCAGGAAATCCTGGACGATTTACCCTTCGTTTCGAGAAATTTTAAATGTTGGGCCCACACCTTGAAAAACGAACGCGCCCGGATTTGTCCCCCCATTTCTGCACCGATGGGGCGGGACGGGGGTA
>CAYWHQ010000631.1:0-1606 GCA_964457665.1 uncultured Prolixibacteraceae bacterium
ATCGATTTTTCGATATATGAAATTTCAGCGTTTGCTTCGTCTGTTTTTGGTAGTGTTACATTATATTTAAATGTCCCGTCCTGCATTCCTGTCGTGATGTCATAGGCGTAATTGGTTGCTGCAGTTATCCCGTCTGGAAGCTTTAATTCTGATATTGCAATTTCTTGGATTTTTAATGGTGTTCGTTTACTTACGTCTTTTGGGAGGCAGGTAAATGTGATCGATACATTGGTGTTTTTTGGAAATACATACGTAACACCAAGCTCTACATTGTTTCTCGTTTCCGTTGTTCCTGCGAATTCATTGATAGACCAATCATAGTCTGATGTTGTTCGTGTTTGGGATGGTGCTTCGCAGGTCTGTTCGATAACCTCTGGGGTTGGTTCTGGAGTGGTAGATGGTGTTGGAGTTTCAATTGGTGTTGGAGTTACTGGAGGGCTTGCTTCTTTTGGTGGGTCTGATGGAGTGTTTGATGGCTCTTCTTTTTGTGGTTCAATGGTTGGTGATATTTCTTGTGTTGGTTCAGGTGTGATGATTACTGTTGGTTCTATTATTGGTGTTGATGTTGGTACAACTTCTTCGTTTGGTGTTGGTGATGCTACCTCTGGTGTCACTGTTGGAGTTACTTCATTATTTGGTTGTTCTGGAGCTGGAGCTATAGTTGGTGCTGGTGTTTCGATTGGTTCTTCTTGTGCAAATGTTCTTGAAGATATTAAAAAATCTGGTGTCAACGATTGGAACACCAGGAACAAACCAGTGACAATAGAAACTGCCTTCTGAAAAAAAACTCTTCGTTTTTTCTTCATGAAAAACGCTTTAGGGCAGCGTTACTTGCCCTAATTATACTATGAGTTTCAGCATTCTGTCAAGTTTTTGTCAGATAATTTGTCAGAGTTCTTTTTTTGAGGCAAAAAAAGAGTGCGCGTACATGGATTCGAACCATGGACCTTTGCAATGTGAATGCAACGCTCTAGCCAACTGAGCTATACGCGCGCTTATCGCGTTTCTCTATTATATGGGAAGAACTCAAGTAAGACAATCACAAGGACATTATCCTGATTGTGTTGCAGTAGTGCGTTCACTTGATAGACCGAACGTTGTGCCGTGTTTTTTGTAACTTCCCCAGAATCCTTTAAGTTTTTTTCTTTTTCCCGCTTCTTTAAACCATGTCAATCCATCATCAGGATTTGTTGTGAGTTTTTTTACGGTGTTAATAATTCCTTCCAAACGGTTTTTATGATACTCGCCAGGTTGCTCCTCTGGTTGTTCAATTACTGCCTTTTTTGCTTCTGCGTGTGTTGTTCGTGGTGCCAGCGTCGCTAATTGTTGACGGAGTTGTTCAATTTCATGTTTTTTAACGGCGTCATCTTTGGTGGTTAACGCGCGAAGAACATCCTTGGGAGAAACTCCTGGTTCTTTTTGTTGAAAATCAATCGGTTCATTGGGTTGCAAATCTTCGTGTGCTGCAGCTGCCCCGAACATGTCACGAATGAAATTATCTGGCAGTTTTTGTGTTGTTTCGTCAAAGGCCGTTTTTCCAACAGAAGCACCAACACCACGAATTGTTTCCAACACGTTATCCCCAACAATGAATGGATTTTGTTTC
>CAYWHQ010000632.1:0-1594 GCA_964457665.1 uncultured Prolixibacteraceae bacterium
CATGACGGAGAATATTCCGCTGGTCAGGGGGTTAGCCACACCTTACGGACTGAGCTATATCCCGGGACCGTGGATGGAATCGATCCAGGTGGCCAAAGGTACCTCGTCGGTAGTGCAGGGCAATGAATCGATCACCGGCCAGATCAATGTGGAATATAAAAAACCGGAGACATCGGAGAGGCTCTATCTGAATGTCTTCGGAAACAGCAACCTGCGGTTTGAAGCCAATGCCGATGCGGCGGTGAAAATTGGCGAAAAACTCAGTACCTCCCTGCTGGTTCACGGAGCCGATTTCAGGCACAGGTTCGACAGGAATAAAGATGGATTCATGGATCTGCCGCTGACAACGACGCTCACCGCCATGAACCGGTGGGATTATATCGTACCGGGGAAATGGGTCTCGAGATTCGGGGTTAAGTTTTTGTACGATGAACGGAACGGAGGGCAGATGGATTTCGACCGGGGGTCGTTCTCCTTTGATACTGCAGGGATCTCTGACGGTACAAAACGTTACGGGATCGGGGTCAGGACCGACCGGCTCGAGATCTTCTGGAAAAATGGCATCTTTCTCGGAAAAGAGGGCCACTCAAGCCTCGGTCTGATCCTGGCAGGGATCAACCACCGCCAGGACGGGTTTTATGGCATCAACCGCTATCACGGCCATGAACAGTATCTGAATGCAGGTCTCATCTTTACCTGGCACGACCATAACGAACGCAATAAAATCTCTGCCGGGGGAAGTTTTCTGATAGATGACTATTCGGAGAGCTTTCAGCAGCATCTGCTCACTTACAGATATCAGCTTCTTCCCGACACGGTCGCCCCTTCCGGTCAGGACCTTTATACTTTGATCGGCGATTCGCTCTCTGTGATGATACTGGACCGCTCGGAACAGGTCTCGGGAGCTTTCTTTGAGTATACATTCGACATCCGGGATAAGTTTTCCGTCATCGCGGGTATCAGGGGAGACTACTCCACCCTCTACGGTTTTATGTTTACACCCAGGCTGCATCTGCGGGTGACTCCTTTTAAGGGGTTTACCGTAAGAGGCTCTGCCGGGAAGGGTTATCGCTCGCCCAACCTGCTTGCCGAGAACAGCGCGGTTTTCGTCAGTCAGCGGCGACTTGTCCTTGCCGCCGGTCTCTCCAACGAAGAGGCATGGAATTATGGAATCAACATCACCTGGGGATTCAAATTGTTCAACCACACCGCGGAACTGAGCCTGGATGCCTACCGCACATATTTTGTCAGGCAGGTGGTGGTAGACCAGGACAGTCTTCCGGAGGATGTTTTTTTCTATAACCTCAACGGAAAGTCCTATGCCGGATCTGTTCAGGCACAGCTCATCTTTGTGCCCTACCATTGCCTCCGGGTCACCGCTGCCTTCCGATACAACGACGCGCGTGTCACCGAAGGCGGGGTGTTGAGAAAAAAGGCGATGGTCAATGCTTTCAAGGGATTGTTGTCGCTATCTTACGCCACCCGCTTTGATAAATGGAGGTTTGACCTTACCGGGCAGCTTAACGGACCGGCCAGGCTTCCGGACATGGAAAAGGTGCCCGGCGGATTGCAGCGTGCTGAATACTCCCCCACC
>CAYWHQ010000633.1:0-1566 GCA_964457665.1 uncultured Prolixibacteraceae bacterium
CGACGAGTGTCACATTCCTTACCTCCACACCTTCGATCTCTATGCCGGTACTGCGGCCTTCAACCGTAACACCGGCGCCTGAGATGTCCCTGATCAGCACGCCATACCTGAACCAGGCGTCCCCTCTTCCCGTGAACCTGACGTTGGAACAGGAATCGAACTTCAGTCCGTACTTGAAACCGGAAATCTCAACCAGGCCTCCCAGGTTCATGATCACCACAGGATCATCTTTTGTTCCGTGCAGCCATGCGATCCATAAAAACTGTTTCAGTCCGGGCTTCAGGAAGATGGTGTCGCCAGGTCCTACTGCGTTTGCATTGCCATGGCCGTTGATATCAGTCACATGTGGTTCAATGGTAAGGTTGGCAGCCATAAGCCATAACGGGAATATCATGGTTCCCAACAAAAACAGGGCACGTGACAGGAACTCTGCGAAAGAAGAGTTAACGGGTTTCTTTTCTGATCTCATCCTCGTTTGGCTCTTTCCCAGGTTACCGATTGCTGTTTCCGGAGATATCTGAAAAATCCCAGATAGACTGCCAGATTCATGATGAAGAAGTAATAGGGTATATAAACGATCTTTACTTTGATGTTTTTACCTGCGAGATACCATCCTGTAAGGGCGAGTATGTAAAATACTACCTGGAACCAGAACACCCAGGTATAGAAGTTCAGGAAGTTCAGCAGGTCGCCTGGCAATATCATGAGCAGGTTGATGAGGAAAATGAGGGGAAGAAAGAGAGGAGCGAGGGTCCAGCGCAATACGCGGTGAGAAATATACTGAAAAGTGAGGATGCCGAAACGAAAAGGATTCAGCAGTTCTTTCAGCCTGACAATGCTCTGTATGCCGCCTGCGGCGATCCGGATTTTACGCTTCAGTTCTTCTTTGATATTGGCAGAGGGGTTCTCAATGGCATAGGCATCAGGATCATACTGGATCAGGTATCCTTTCTCAGCAATACGGAGCGAAATGATGAAGTCGTCAAGCAGGGTATCGGGTTCAACCGGATTGAACAATTCCGTCTTCAGTGCGAATAGCTCGCCGGCGGCACCCACTACTGAATAGAGTTCAGCATCCCAACGCTTCAGTTTTGATTCATACTTCCAATATATACTCTCCGTGGCTGCCGCTCCCTGTTTATTGAAGATGCGTTTTTCTCCGGAAACACAACCTACTTTCGGATCAGCAAACAGTCGCACGATCCTTTTTACCGACTCCTTGCCCAGCATGGTGTTGCCGTCGGAGAAGATTACTATCGGGGTTTGTATGAACTGCATTCCGCGGTTCATCGCAGCGATCTTTCCTGCCCTGCGCGGTTCATGATATACCTCCACTCCCGGGAATTTCCTAAGCAGGTCAGGTGTTCCATCGTCGGATCCATCTGTTACCCATACATGTCTGATTTTGTGGGCCGGATAGTCGAGCTCCATGGAGTTGCGGATTTTCCTCTCTACAAAATCCTTTTCATTATATGCTGCCACAAAAAGGGTGACCTCCGGTTCATAATCCTGATCCGGAATGCCGGAAGCACGGGGGAAGTACCTTCTTTTGATCCTGACCAGGAA
>CAYWHQ010000634.1:0-1551 GCA_964457665.1 uncultured Prolixibacteraceae bacterium
CGCGGCCGAACCTTTGCAGGCAAACGACGCATGGCAATCGTTCCATCAGAAAAAGTTCATTCCGTCGGTCAACCCTGAAACGATTGCCGACGGCCTGCGGACCTCGCTCGGTTCCCTCACGTTTCCGCTGATCCTCAAACATGTATCGGATATCATAACCGTGAAGGAGGAAACGATCGTCGCAGCAATGAGACTCATCTGGGAACGCATGAAGATTGTTGTGGAACCTTCCGCGGCAGCTGTCCTTGCCGCTTTGATCGAACAAAAAGAATCCTTTTCCGGTTTGAAAGCCGGCCTGATCCTTTCCGGAGGCAATGTTGATTTAGATCATTTACCCTGGGGGAAAGTATCGCATGGATAAAACCCTGTACCTTATACCATCACCGCTCGGTGATTATCCCCCCGAAAGGGTTTTGCCTGACTTTACAATAAAGGTTATCCGAAGCCTCAGTTTCTTTATTGCGGAAGAAGCCAAATCTGCCCGCAGGTTCCTGGCAAGGTTGCTGCCGCATGGTGTTATGCCTGATATTGTCCTGTATAATGAACACAGCAGGCCAACCGACCTTACTGAGATCATGAAACGCCTCCTGCATGATGGCCAGGCAGGCCTGATATCCGAAGCCGGAGCACCCTGTGTGGCAGATCCGGGAGCCACTTTGGTACGACTCGCCCATCTGGAAGGGATCAAGGTGGTGCCACTGACAGGCCCTTCTTCTATCCTGCTTGCACTGATGGCTTCAGGTTTTAACGGACAGTCCTTCGTTTTCCACGGATACCTGCCGGTAGAAAGAGTTTCCAGGATCCGAAAAATCAAGGAATTGGAAAAGGAGTGCTTTTCCAGGGACCAGACCCAGATCTTTATTGAAACACCCTATAGAAACAGGGCGCTGCTCACTGACCTGATTGCCACATGTAAATCCGGCACCATGCTCAGTGTTGCCATCAACCTGACAACACCCGACGAAATGATCATCACCCGATCCATCGATGCGTGGAAAAGCATTACGGCGGATATGCACAAGAAACCGGCAGTTTTTCTGTTATATCATTAATCAATCCGGAAAAATTTGGAAAATATCTTAAGTATCAAGGGCATCTCGAAAAAATATGGAAAGATCCGTGCTTTGAACGGCCTCTCCATAGAGGTTGAAAAGGGACAGGTCTTCGGTATCCTTGGCCCCAACGGAAGCGGTAAAACCACCACACTCAGCATCGTGCTCAATCTGGTGAGAGCTGACCAGGGAACGTACACCTGGTTTGACGAACCACCTTCCAAGGAAAGCCGTAAAAGAATCGGCTCGGTCATCGAAAGCCCTAATTTCTACCCATATCTGTCGGCGGTGAGTAATCTCCGGATTGTTGCGGGGATCAAGGACAAAGGATTTAACGACATCGACCGGGTTCTTCAGCTGACCGGATTGTATGAGCGGAGGAATTCGGCCTTCAGGACCTTTTCGTTCGGAATGAAACAACGGCTGGCAGTAGCCTCCGCGCTACTGGGAGATCCTGATGTCATGATTCTGGACGAGCCAACCAACGATCTGGACGTCA
>CAYWHQ010000635.1:0-1541 GCA_964457665.1 uncultured Prolixibacteraceae bacterium
CGGCAAATTTGAAAACCGGCTGGCCCTCCTGGTAAACAAAGTGTTCTTTTGCATCGATGGTTTCATGGGATGGCGGACGAACCGATCCGCCGGCTTTCATGTGCAGGTGTCCACGCCCGGAGCCGTCCGACTGCAGGATGGAGTCCATGATCCCGGCGCCGTTGGAGGAGGGCTCCAGCAGCACTGCGCCGGCGCCGTCGCCAAACAGCACACAGGTTTCCCGGCTGGTATAATCGGTGATCGACGACATCTTGTCGGCGCCAACCACTACCACCTTCTTCTTCGAACCTGTCTCCACAAACTTGGAGGCAGTCACCAGGGCATACAGAAAGCCGCTGCAGGCTGCATTCATGTCGAAGCTGAAGGCGTTTTTGATGCCTACCTTATCGGAGATGACATTGGCTGTTGCCGGAAAGGTCATGTCGGGGGTGACGGTCGCGCAGATAAGCATGTCCACCTCATCGGGGGAGGTGCCGGTCTTTTCGAGCAGGCCTTTAACCGCCTCCTTGCCGAGTTCGGAAGTCCCCATCCCTTCTCCCCGAAGAATGTGACGTTCGCGGATGCCTGTACGGGTCATGATCCATTCGTCGGTGGTATCGACCATCGCTTCAAGCTCCCTATTCGTCAGGATATAAGGCGGTACCCAGCCATGGATCCCTGTTATTGCTGCTCTGAATGCTGTCATCTTTGTTTTATTCGTTGATGGAGTATCGTTCCAATGCATGACGGATCTTCCCCGGAAGATCGGCATGGTACATGTCTCTGGCCTGTAAAATCATATTGCAGATTGCTTTACCGCTGGAAATTCCATGCCCCACGACCACATTTCCATTGATTCCCAATACCGGGGAGCCGCCATAGATTTCATAATTGAAGCGATCGAGGTAGGTGTCGCGGATCCCTCTTTTTACCATCATCCTGTACATCGCCTCGGTTTGCTTCAGCACGATGTTTCCGACAAAACCATCGCACACGATCACATCCACATGCTCCTTGAAGAGATCTCTACCCTCCACGTTGCCGATAAAATTGTAATCACGGCTCTCCTTCATCAGCTGAAAAGCTGACTGGGTGGTAAGATTTCCCTTTTTATCCTCGGTACCAATATTCAGCAGGCCTACTTTCGGGTTTCTGATCTGGAGTACGAACTCGGCATAAATGGAGCCGAGAAGCCCGAACTGGGTGATGACGTCTGCCCTGGCGTCGGGATTTGCACCCACATCGATAAGGATTGAGATGCCTCCGTTCTCTTTTGGGATGAAGGCAGGAATGCTCGGCCGGATTATCCCCTGGATGGTATTGATACTGAAGATAGCCCCGACCATCATAGCTCCGCTGCTCCCGGCACTGGCAAAGGCCTGTATATCTCCGTGCTTCATCATCCTGAAACCGGTCGAGATGCTGGATTCGGGTTTGTTGGTGAGCGCCTTGGTAGGTGATTCATCCATCCCGATCACATCGGGAGCATCCATTATATCGAACAGGGCCTGATCTGCATTCTCCTCGGATAAAAAGGCCAGAATCACTTCCCGGTCGCCAAT
>CAYWHQ010000636.1:0-1527 GCA_964457665.1 uncultured Prolixibacteraceae bacterium
TGGTCTCTGTGTGGTCGGTTATCATGATTCAATCCGCTGGGACTACAACAACGACGGGAGATACACAAATCACATTGATATCAATAACGACGGTTTGGTCGATTTCCGCGACTGGGAGATCGGAGGTGTTAAGCTTGCCAACAGTTATTATGCTTCATCATGGGGTAACCAGGGTTTCGCATACCTCACCTATAACGCACTCTGTCGTTCACTGGCTCAGGGAGGAATCTGGAACCAGGCCGTTCATATAAATATGGCCAAAGAAAAAACGGAACCCAAACTCACCTATAAAGTAACCCTTACACACAATTCAAGGAATAAAATCAAGGTGATGGCTGGCATTTCGCCCGGGCCAAATGCAAATCATCCCGAATATATCATCGATTTCCCGATCCTGAATTACCAGGGCGGGGCAAAATATATGCAGGGAGGAACCTCCACAGCAGACAAAACATTGGAGTTCGGCCTGGATGTCACCCCATTGCTTGGATTCATCGAAAGCGGGCAACCGGTAACATTTTTCCTGCTGGTTGATGAAGACGATGCCGGAAATGCCGGGACGGGCATGATCGATAACTGGTCGGTGATGGATTATAACAATGGTCTGGTCGAAATACCCTGTGCCCAAACCAATGTACCCCTTGTGGAAAATGGCCTCACCGTGCTTTCTGTTGGAACCTCGGTAACATTTAATTCCCCTGTTATCCAGGAGGAAGAATTGCCACCGGCGACCATTAACGATCCATACGAACTGCAGATGACGGCAGCCCAGGGAACTGATCCTTACCGCTGGTACCTGAAGCAGAATTACATCGCTACCAGTACCTCGGAACCTTTCCCCGTAATCAATGCTCATCAGCTTTATCCCACCAATTCAACCACAGGATATGCTTCACAGGAAATCGATTTCAGTTTCCCGTTTTATGGCAAAAATTACAGCGAGATATTCATCCATACCGATGGGTACCTGATGTTCGAAGCAAATGAATATCCCTGGACCTTTGTGGTGGACGAGTTCAATGTTTTTAAAAACCTGCTAAATATATCTCCTTACATGACCAAAACGCTGGGCACCTCAGGTGGCGGCATGTGGTACGAAGGCAACGCATCAAAGGCGACATTCCGGTGGAAAGCGATTGAGTACAGCACCAACAATGTGCTGAACCTCGCTGTCAGCCTTTATCCTGATGGCAAAATCGAGCTTTTTTACGGCGATGTAGCCGGCAGTGCCTGGAACAGATGGTATGCCGGTGTATCGGAAGGCAATTCATTCAATTATGAGCTGATGGACATCTCTAATACCTATAACATCCAGCCAAATACCAAAATCGTTATTGAGCCGGATTACAGTTTTTCCGAAATGACCATGACGCGCGATGGCCTTTTCCATGGCACACCGACAAGGCCTTACGAAGCTGTCGATATTGATTTCTTTGTGAAAGATGCCAATGGATTGCAGGATGTCAAAACCCTGCCCTTTTTCACGGATGGCATCAACAGCATTGTAATAAGGGAGGTATCAGTAGT
>CAYWHQ010000637.1:0-1521 GCA_964457665.1 uncultured Prolixibacteraceae bacterium
TTATTCAAGTAGCTCTATCTACAAAGTTGCAAAAGTTAGTGCCTCGGAATGTAGTTTCACCGGGGATTTGAAAGAACAAGTTGAACAGTTAGCCAATACTTTAAATTCAACATCCCTCTATACAGCCATTGATTGGGGTGTTAGCCAGGGTGATCTGGGCGCTATTTGTACCGATCTCGGCAAAGATTGGGAGTTAATGAAAGATGGTATGAGAAAAATTATGACTAGCGACGAATACTGGTCGAAAAATGTTGATACTGGTTCGGAGAAAATAATTAAATTTAATATGTTCTTGTCTGTAGTACCTACAGCATCATTAACTTTTTTAACTGGATTACGAGTATTAAATAGTTTTGCTTCCGGCGAAGAATGGGTTAATAATCATTTTCCTACTGAAATTGACTATAATCTTACCCCTGAAGGGTATGCAATTATGGGAACTGTTTTAACAAATGCGCAGGCTATGCAGGAAAAAATTTCTATGCTTTCCCAAAATCATAGTACTGATTCTTGGCCATGTCCCGAGAAACTGACAAAGATGAAATATAATAAAGCTCTAGAAAATCAGCCTGGAGCAGCTACTTATTCTTCGCTATCGGAATTATCCGGCGATATCAATGAAATTGTAGAAAAATTTAAGTCACTTGTTGCTAGCAAAGATGAACCTGTAACATCCGCTACTAGTGAATCGGTTTGTGATAAAACTTTCCAAGGTATAGGGGTTATGGATATGATTAACTCTGCTCTCTGTGCCATTATTATCACCGTTAAGGGTTGGGCGGATGGATTTTTTAATTGGGCGGTTGGCTGGCTCAAAGCATCTTTAGGGGTAGCTAACAACGAAGCCACCGACCTGCCGGGAGATACGGGAGGCACCGATATCAAAGGGCCATCCACCGGAAATATTATGATTTTATCATCTGTTTCAGTTCCAATTCATGGTGATTTAACCTCTGCTATTACAACTGCAGCAAGTGCTGGCACAGTAATTGAAGGAAAATTTGCCGATGTAAATAGCCCAACATCAACTACCATCGGATATATCAAAGTTTCAGCACCAAGTAGTGGAAAAACTATTGTCGAGCTATCTAGTAAATCAGCCCTGAATGGAGCTGGCCCTTGGGTTTTTACATTCACGGCTGGCGATAAAAATTGCAAAATTTACATTAAAAATACGGGCACGGGATATACTTTTAGCACAAGTGAAGGAACAACGGGCATTGTACCGGCAGGCTGAAGCCTGGGCTCAAAATATGAGAACAAGATTTATCTTGTATTAGCGACTTGTATCATGTATCACGTAGCATGTATCAAGTATAGAACAGAACCGCCCAATAAATTCTAAATTTTATACATAATACTTGATACAAAATACTTCATACTGAAAAAATGAAAAAACAGCTTCGATTAAATTTAATTGACGATCGCACTTTAGCAATCAAGTTTGTTCTGGTTTTAGTTATTCTATCGACTGTTTTTTCTGCTACACACGCCCACGCGCTGGAACCCCTTTATAAAGTT
>CAYWHQ010000638.1:0-1520 GCA_964457665.1 uncultured Prolixibacteraceae bacterium
TGTGACTGGAGTTCAGACGTGTGCTCTTCCGATCTGTCCCGATGAAAAGCGGTACTGTCCGGGTGTCGGGCGACCAGATATAGGTCAATGCGTACGCCACAACCAGTTCATTCGGTGTAAACAGTTTCCTGAGCGACATATATCCGTTCTGAGGTGTTTTTACGTATTGCCATGAAATTTGTTTCTCTCCGGCTCCCGGAAATTCACGCTTCAGATCGATGCCCTGCTCAGGAGGATAAATGGAATCGATCCCCAGCCGTTGTGGCTCCGACAATCTTCGGTTTGGAAATGGCCCCAGAATATACCAGCAGGGAATATATTGCCTGACCGGCTCGAGTGAAAAACCATCCAGCCCGGTCCTGAACCCAGCCGAGGCATCGTCCTTGCCGTCATTCCGGAATTCAATAAAAATCTTTCCGCTGGCTTTTATTTGATGAATATCCAGGCGACCTTCGGGAAGCAACTCCCTGGCATAACCATCCAGTTTTCCTGCATTCCTGCCATTTACGTACACCCGCGTATTACCATAATCCGGTCCTTTGGTATAGTAGATGGACATGTTGTACAGTGGTTCATCCAGCCCGTCGAAACTTGTTGTAAAAGAGGAGCCCTGAAAGCCATGGATCAACATCTGCCGGTTCTGGCTCCAGTCGGGTCCATGGGCCGACAAATCCTCTATCTCGGATCGCAGACCTCTGAAAGAAAACTTCATGGTTTCTGCCTCAATCAGGTCGGCTGGCTTGACGACACGCAGCGGGATTCTCTGACCTGCCACCGGCAGCGGCGGGTAGGGTAGATGTGGTTCGATCTGATACCAGAAAACCGTCGTGGCCATGTCAACAACCGACTCGTTACGGTGCCCGTGCTCCAGGGTAAATTTCACCGATTTACGGAAGGGTATCTGGTCGGGGATATGAAGCCTGAAGGCTGAAATCCTGCCCAGCGAATCGTTTTTATGAATAAGCCCGTGGTAGGGAGCGCTGTACTCGCCGGTACTGAAATACCATCCGCTGGAGAAATAATCTTCTGTTCCCGTTCCGTAAATACTTGGTTTCCTTTCCCCGTCCACGTATATCATTTCATCCCCTTCCAGAAATCCCAGACTTCCGTCATAGGACTGCACATTCATATTCATTCCTGCAATATGGCCCTGGCCTTCAGTATACAGCGCCTGATAATTGGAATCATAATCCGTGCGGATATCACGGTTCCAGAATGCATGAAAATAGGCAACCTGCGACCCTAACGTGGAGGCAAACTTATAATAATTGATCTGAAAGTAAAACGCCAGGATATCCAATCCGGTTTCGTTGCAAACCTCGATCCTGGCAAGACGTTCAAATGGCATTGGAAAATAGCAGACGTATCCCCCGGAAGTCATACCCAGGTAATGGGAGACAAAGTGGGTGTATGTAAAACCGTTACCGAAAAAATCTCCGACCGGAACCTCCACAGATGGATGCGCCTCCCCGTCCCAGTACATTCTCAGGATGAGGTTGCGGAGCAAGCTCTCTCGGATG
>CAYWHQ010000639.1:0-1516 GCA_964457665.1 uncultured Prolixibacteraceae bacterium
TACAGTGGAACTGCCCGGAAGCAGGTCAAAGTAACGGAAGGTTTCGAAGAATAATTTTCCCTCAAAATCCATCAGCCGTATCCTGAGTGTCATTTTCTCAGTTTTCGGATGATCTGAGATCACATAAACCCTGATGCGTCCCTCTTCAACCACCGGCGAGACCAACACCCGGTTGAACATTTTCTGAGCGAAATGGTGAAGCGTCTTTTTCCTGCCGTAATAGTCCCTCGATGACCAGGAAACTACAGGCCAGCAGTCGTTGAGCTGCCAGTAGAGTGACCCCATGCAGTAAGGCTGTGCGCGCCGGTGCGCCTCGACGGCCGTTTTCATCCCCTCGGCCTGTACGTACTGGCTTACCAGTGCATATGATTCGAAATCCCTGGGTTTTCGGTAATCACGCAGGAGGTACGTATCAATGATATCATACCCTTCGGGATGCTTCTGATGTACCTTCATGACCGGCGAACGAAGCTGCCTGTCCTCCGGTTGGGTAAACCGGTGTATCGTTTCGATGTCAGGAAAGCCCTGGAAGCCATATTCCGACATAAAACGGCCGGTTTTTTCACGGTATTTCAGAAAAGGCTCCTTTCCCCACCACACTCCCCAATAGTGTGCATCACCCTCCTTCATACTTTCCGGCCTACCCCAACCATGCATCGGTGAGGTGTGGATATAGGGGCGCAGGGTATCAAACCGCCTGACACTGCCCGGAAGGATCTCCTGGAAAATCATTCTGTAGGTTCTGGCAAGATTCGCGGAATCGCGGGAGGTATACCCGAAATCTTTTTGCCATCCCCAGTTTTTCCAACCCTCATCAATTTCATTGTTGCCGCACCAGAGCACGATCGACGGATGGTGGCGCAACCGAACGATGTTCTGAATGGCCTCGTTTCTTATATTGTCAAGAAACTCTTTGTTATCCGGGTACATGGTGTTGGCAAACATGAAATCCTGCCATACCATGATCCCGTTCTCATCGCACAAATCATAAAAGATGTCGTTCTCATAAATTCCACCCCCCCAAACCCTGAGCATGTTCATGTTCGCATCCTTTACATCTCTGATAAGGACACGGTACATCGAATCGGTCACCCGGGGTAAAAAATTATCCATGGGTATATAATTGGCTCCCTTGGCAAAAACCGGAATGCCATTGATCCGGAAAAAGAATGACCTGCCCATGGAATCGGGCTCCTGTACCAGTTCAACCGTACGCAGTCCGATTTTTTGCTTCCCCTCCCCGGAAAGCCTGCCTGCAAAATAGACCCGGTAAGTCAGGTGATAAAGGTCGGGAGCTCCATATCCCCTGGGCCACCAGCGCTGCGGATCGCGTATGAAGAAATCTCCGCGGATAACGTTAACCCCTTTTCTGATAGCAACTCTTTCACGTATTACCTCCGCAGTATCCTGCAAAATTAAAATGGTCGCCGTATCGTCAAGCTGCGATGTCATGGTGAATACAGCAGACATACTGGCCACCGAATCGCTAATATTTTTTTGTATAAAATTGACGCCC
>CAYWHQ010000640.1:0-1512 GCA_964457665.1 uncultured Prolixibacteraceae bacterium
GGCTTCTCTTGTCAGGTATCCTCTTTGTTTCAGGGTTTCACAAAACTCCACGATCAGGATTCCGTTACGTACCACGATCCCTCCTAGTGCCACAATGCCAAGCCCAGTCATGGTAATGGAGATTGACATGCCAAATATCACGATTCCAAGCAGAACGCCGATGATACTGAATAGAACTTCACTAAGAATGATCAATGAGAGGCTGAATGAACTGAATTGAGTGATCAGGATAAAAAAGATAAGACCCACAGCGATGAGCATGGCCCGCGAGAGGAATCTCATGGTTTCAGCCTGATCTTCCCTTTCGCCGGTAAGGCTGATAGAGATCCCTTTCGGCGCCCTGAATGTTTCGGCTGCCTGCGTAATGTTAGCCACCACCTCGTTAGCGGTAAATCCGGAGGTCACTTCTGACGAGAGGGTTATGACTCTCTTCATGTCTTTCCTTTTAATTCCGCCATAGGTATCCTTATATTCAATGCTTGCAACCGATGAAATCGGGATTGACCGCAGCAGTCCGGTGTTCATGTCGCGGTATGTGATCCGGGCGTTGATGATGTTATTGATGTTTTTGCGTTGCTGCTCCGAATATCGGAGGATTATGGGGTATTCGTCCTCATCTTCTTTATACTTCGATATCTCCTTTCCGAAAATTGCGGTGCGTAGTTCACCTCCGATCTGGGCATGGGAAATACCTTCCCGGTTGGCGCGAACCTGGTCAATTTTTATGATTATTTCGGGTTTATTGTTTTCGAAATCTGATTTAAGCTGGTCGATCCCCTGGATGCCAAGAGAATCTATATAGTTTCTGAAACGGTATGTCGTTGAGACAAGTTCTTCAAGGTTTTCTCCGGAGAGTTCTATATTGACAGGCTTCCCGGTCGGAGGACCTATTTTGTTTTTCTCCACACTGACCTGCACACCAGGAATTTGTTTGACCTGGTCCCGTATCTGATCCATTAATAGCTCGGTTGAAACACCCTGCCGGTATTTTTTTTCCACGAAATTGACCGTGATTTTTCCCTTATTGGAGGATACGGATCGGTCGAGCATCTGATCGCTCGCTCCGAATCCTACATTGGTGACGATGGACTCGACCATCGGATTGTTTTCACCTATAACTTTGGATAACCTTTTCTCCACGAGCAGGGTAACAGAGTCTGTCACCTTCTGATCAGTCCCTTCCGGAAGTTTCAGGTAGACCAGAAGATTGTTGGGTTCGTTCTCGGGGAAGAAGAGAACCCTGGGCCTGGCAATCCCGGTTATGATAAAAGTCAAAATAAACAATACAACAACCGCCCCCAGGAGATAATACGGATTTCTGCCTTTGAGAAAAAACCGTAACTGTTTCTCATATAGTTTCATGACCCATGGCCAAACGGATTCCTGAAATCCAGAGATCGCCCTTTTTATCGCAAGCCGGTACAGGGCATTAAGCAGCAATGCAAACGAGAAAATATTGCCCATGGTAAAGGATCCTGCCGTGTAAGAGATCAGGGCCAGGAACAGCATAAC